>VFKJ01000399.1 GCA_009885595.1 Myxococcales bacterium
CGCTTGAGACGATTGCTTCGAGATCAAAGGTCGCGTCGAGCGACGCGGCGGTGTTTCTGTTGAAGAGCGGGAAGATGTACTTGCCCTCGCTGTCGAGCTGGTTGGCGAAGGTGAAGGCGCCCAGGGTGAAGCCGACGATGTCCCACGGCTGGTAGGTGACGCCGAAGCTGAAGCCGATGAAGTCGCGGGTCTGCACCGGCACCGCCGGCACCAGGTCCGTCGCCGCCAGCGCGGGCACCCAGCCCCGCTGCATGAAGAGCGAGCCGGCGATGTTCAAGCGCTCGTGCGGGTTGAAGATCACCGTGGGGCCGTGGATCACGTCAGCCTGCACGTTGTTGCTGCCGGTGTTGGTGTTGGTGCAGGCGTCGATGAAGCCGAAGCCGCCCTGCACCAGGGCCGAGTTCGCGGTGCAGTTCGAGATGCGCCCGCCCTGGTTCTGCCGGGTGGAGAAGCGGTTGAACCGCCAGGTGAAGCGCGCCGAGTACACCAGGGTGAGGCCCGAGAGCACCTTGAAGGTGCGGGACACGTTGGCGCCGGGGCCCAGGGTGAAGAGCCGGCTGGCGGCCAGGGACGTCTTCGAGGTGGGCAGGGTGGCGCGGAGATCGGCGCCGAACTTGATGCCGGTGATCTTCTCGCGCCAGCCGCCCCACACCCCGTCGAGCCAGAGATCGGAGAGCTCGACCTCGTACCGGGTGTTGGTGCTGTCGGAGAGGGTGAACTCCTGGGTGAGGTAGAAGCGGCTGCGCACGAAGACGGCGTCGTTGAAGTGCCACTCCGGCATCAGGCCCAGGCGGTGGGTGTACGCGGTGGTCTCGGGCGTCGGGTTGTAGACGCTCAGGGAATGTCCGTAGGAGGCGCTGGTTCCCCGGTACGGGACCTTCGAGGGCTCGCCCGAGCCTGAGCCAATCGACGGCACCGCCTGCGCGACTGCCAACGAACTAACGGTCAGTGTGAGAAACAGAACGACATTCATCGCGAATGTCGTGATCCGGGTTCGATTGAGAGCGCTCTGCTTCATCGGTGCGGCCCTTGAGCACGGATCGCGCCAAGGGAGCAACTCGCCCTGCTCTTACTGGTTGAGAATCAGCGGCAGACGGCAGCCGAAGTGCCCGCGACGCAGCCGCCGCCGGGGCAGGGCGTGAAGGGCTCGTGTGCGCAGCCAGTAGAAGGACAGGCGCAGGTCGTCACCCGCGAGAGGGCGCAGCAGAACTCGTAGGCGCTGCTCGCGCC
>VFKJ01000098.1 GCA_009885595.1 Myxococcales bacterium
CCGCTGCGCGAATGAGCCTCCCTCTCCCCCGAGGGGGAGAGGGTTGGGGAGAGGGCTTGCCGATCAGGGCGTGCCAGCGTCGGCGGAGCCGCCATCGACCCTGCCGCCGTCCACGAATTTCCGAGACCTACTTGGTCCACTGGTCGAGCCAGCCGAGCACCGTCTGGTGCCACACGATGGAGTTGTGCGGCTTGAGCACCCAGTGGTTCTCGTCGGGGAAGTAGAGGAACTTGGACGGAATGCCCTTGCGCTGGAGCGCGGTGAAGGTGGCCATGCCGCCGGTCTCCACCACGCGGAAGTCCTTGCCGCCGTGCACCACCAGCGTGGGCGTCTTCCACTTCGCCACGTGGTCGATGGGGTTGTGCTTGGCGAAGCCGGCGGGGTTTTCCCAGGGCGTGCCGCCGTGCTCCCACTCGGGGAACCAGAGCTCCTCGGTGTCGAAGTACGCGTAGCGCTCGTCGAGGTTGCCGTCGTGCACCACCAGGCACTTCCACGGCTCGCTCCAGTTCCCGGCGATCCAGTTGATCATGTAGCCGCCGTAGCTGGCGCCCAGCGCGCACATCTTCGCCTTGTCGATGAAGGGGTACTTGGTGAGCGCGGCAGCGAGGCCCTTCTGCAGATCTTCGAGCGGCTTGCCGCCCCAGTCGCCGGAGATGGCGTCGGTGAAGCCCTGCCCGTAGCCAGTGGAGCCGTGGAAATCGATCATCACCGCCACGTACCCGTGCGCCGCGTAGCTCTGCGGGTTCCAGCGGTAGTGCCAGTGGTTGCCGAAGCTGCCCTGCGGCCCGCCGTGGATGAGGAAGGCCATCGGGTACTTCTTCTTCGCGTCGAAGCCGGCCGGCTTCACCACGTAGCCGTAGACCGTCTCGTCGTTCCAGCCCTTGAAGCTGAACTGCTCCGGCGCGCCCAAGGAGAAGCCCGCGAAGGCCGCGGCGTTCACGTCGGTGAGCTTCTCGAGGCCGCCCTTGCCGTCGAAGGCCAGCGCGTACACGTCGGCGGCCGAGGTGAGCGAGTCGTGCAGCACGAAGAGCCCAGCAGCGCCGACCTCGAGCTGCGCCACTGAGCCGTCGTTGACCACCTTGGTCACCTGCCCGCCGCTCGCGTCGACCGCGAACACCCCGTGCTGGCCGAGATCGTCGGCGGTGACGAAGAGCGTCTTGCCGTCCTTCGACCAGGCGAGGCTGGAGGCCGAGCGGTCCCAGGCGTCGGTGAGCGAGCGCTCCTTGCCGGTGGCGAGATCGCGCACCATCACCCGCTGCTTGTCGGCCTCGAACTTCGGGCGGCTCATCGCGAGGTACGCGAGCGTCTTGCCGTCGGGTGAGAAGGCGGGCGAGCCGTCGGTGGCGCGGTTGCTCACCGTCAGCTTGGTGGGCGCCTTGGTTCCGTCGAGCGGCACGGAGAAGAGATCGAGATCGGTGCTCCACGCTTCTTCGCGGCCCACGTCGCGCGCGACGTAGACGACGGTCTTGCCGTCGGGGCTGACGGTGAAGTCTTCGGTGCCGCCGAAGGGCTTGGTGGGGCAGTCGGCGTTCTGCTTCTTCTGCAGGTTCACCACCGGACCACCGGAGAGCTTCTGCGCGAAGAGGTGCGCGCGGCGGCCTTCGCTCCAGGTGTCCCAGTGGCGGAACATCAGGCTGTCGTAGAGCTTCGCGCTGCTCTTCTTCTTGCTCGCCTCGTCGTTGCGCTTGGCGGTGCACTCCAGGGTGTCGCAATCGACGAACACGTCGCAGGCGAAGACGATCGCCTGCCCGTCGGGCGTGAGCCTGAAGGCGTCGACGTCGAGGGGGAGCTTCGTCACCTGCGTGGCCTCGCCGCCCTCGAGGGGCAACCGCCACACCTGGCTCGAGCCGCTGCGCGCGGCGAGGAAGTAGATGGCCTTGCCGTCGGGCGACCACACCGGATCGGTCTCGTTGCCCTCGTGGGAGGTGAGCTGGCGCGGGCCGGTGCCATCGGCGGAGGCGAGCCAGAGATCCATGCGGCCCTTGTTGGCCTCGAGATCGGTGCTGCGCAGCACGTAGACGAACTTGGTGCCGTCGGGCGAGAGCTTGAAGCTGGTCAGCCGCTTGAGGGAGACCTGATCTTGAACGGTGTACGGCTTCTTCGCGGCGGGGGCGGCCGCGAGCAGAGCGAAAACGAGGACCGGAGTGATCATGGTCGGCGCGTCTATCACCTGTCGCCCTCTCCCCCACAGGGGAGAGGGTCGGGGTGAGGGGGCCGAAAACTCGCGATCACGCTTCGCGCGGGTACCGTCGAG
>VFKJ01000139.1 GCA_009885595.1 Myxococcales bacterium
ATCAACACGCCTGAGGTGAAGATCCTCACGGTCGAAGATCCGGTCGAGTATCAGTTGAAGGGCATCAACCAGATGCCGCTCAACCCGAAGATCGGCCTCACCTTCGCCAGCGGCCTGCGCGCCTTCCTCCGGCAGGACCCCGACATCATCATGGTGGGCGAAATCCGCGACAAGGAGACCGCGCAGATCGCGATCGAAGCGTCGCTCACCGGTCACCTGGTGTTCTCCACGGTGCACACCAACGACTCGGCAGGCGCCGTCACCCGCCTGGTGGAGATGGGCGTCGAGCCCTTCCTCGTCTCCAGCTCGCTGATGGCCGTGATGGCCCAGCGCCTGGTGCGCCGCGTCTGCAAGGAGTGCCGCGAGGAATACACGCCCAGCGAAGAGGAGATCGCCAAGCTGGGCATGAGCATGGATCGCTTCCGCGCGTTGGGCGGCGGCAAGGTCTACCGGGCGGGGGCGCGCGGGTGCCCGGCGTGCAGCAAGGTGGGCTACCGCGGCCGCACCGGCATCTACGAGCTGCTGGTGCTCGACGACGACATCCGCGCGCTGGTCTTGAAGAACGTCGATTCCGGCACGGTGAAGAAGAAGGCGATGGAGAAGGGCATGTTGTGCCTGCTCGACGACGGCGCGCTCAAGGTGGCGCGCGGCGAGACCACCATCGCGGAGATCCTCTCGGTCACCCAGGAGGACCTCTAAGCCGCCATGCCCGTCTTCGAATACAGAGGCCTGAGCGCCGCCGGGAAGAACGTCGAGGGCCTCAAGGAAGCCGAGAGCCCCAAGACGTTGCGCGCCGTGCTGCGCAAGGACGGCATCTTCCTCACCGACGTGGTGGGGCAGTCGGAGGGCTCGGTCAGGCCGGGCACCAAGGCCAAGGCGACCTCGCTGGGCAACACCGAGGTCAACTTCTCGAAGCTGGGCGGCGGCGGCGTCAACACCGACGACATCGCGGTGATGACCCGCCAGCTGGCCACCCTGCTCAAGGCGGGCGTGTCGCTGGTCGAGGCGCTCTCGGCGATGGTCGACCAGGTCGAGAAGGAGAAGCTCAAGCGCATCCTCTCCGACGTGAAGCAGCGGGTGAACGAAGGCAGCTCGCTGGGCGACGCGCTCAACACCCACGTGAAAGTATTCGGCCCGCTGTTCGTGAACATGATCCGCGCGGGCGAGAGCTCGGGCGCGCTCGACTCGGTGCTGCTGCGGCTGGCGGAGTTCACCGAAGGCCAGGCGCGGCTCAAGCAGAAGATCGTCGGCACCATGATCTACCCGGCGATCATGCTGGTGATCGGCGGCGGCGTGCTGATCATGCTGATGACGGTGGTGGTGCCCAAGGTCACGAAGATCTTCGACGACATGAAGGTCAACCTGCCGTGGACCACCAAGCTGCTGATCGCCAGCTCGAACTTCCTGCAGAACTATTGGTTCCTGGTGGTGCCGGCGGTGATCGCGGGCGCGATCGGCTTCTACAAGTGGTCGGGCTCGGAGACGGGCAAGCCCATCTGGGACAAGGCGGTGCTCAAGATTCCGGTGTTCGGGCCGCTGGTGCGTCACCTCTCGGTCGCGCGCTTCACCCGCACCCTGGCGACGCTGCTCAAGTCGGGCGTGCCGCTGTTGACCGCGCTCGACATCGTCAAGAACGTGATCACCAACAGCACGATGTCGGCGGTGATCGACACCGCGCGCGACGCCATTCGGGAAGGTGAGAGCATCGCCGCGCCCTTGAAGAAGTCGGGCGAGTTCCCGCCGCTCGTCTACCACATGGTCGGCATCGGGGAGCGCTCGGGCCAGCTCGAGGACATGCTGCTCAACGTGGCGGAGAGCTACGAGTCGAGCGTCAACGTGCGCATCGGCGCGCTCACCGCGCTGCTCGAGCCGATGATGATCGTGTTGATGGGCGCGGTGATCGCGTTCGTCGCCTTCTCGATCCTGATGCCCATTCTGCAGATGAACTCGATGGTGCGGTGAGGACTCCCATGCACGCTCCGGTTGTTCAGAAGCACGACCAATTCATTCAGCGGGGCGTCACCGTCGCCCTGCTCACCCTCGCCGGCATGCTCGTCGGCGTCGCCCTCGTTCTGTACGTCTGAAAGGAAGCAATCGTGAACACCCTCGCCAAGCAACTCGCCAAGCGCCGCCGCTCCCCCCGCGGCATGACCCTCATCGAGATCATCGTCGTCATCACCATTCTCTCGCTCTTGATGGCGGCCGTCGGCATCGCGGTCATTCCGCAGCTCGATCAGGCCAAGGTCGATCGCGCGCGGCTGGACATCGCCAACATCAACAACGCGCTCAAGACCTTCTACGCCAAGAAGGGCAACTACCCGGACACCGGCGGCGGCCTCAAGGCGGTGGTCGACGCGCAGATCCTCGAGAAGATGCCGGTCGACCCCTGGGACCACGAGTACGTCTACCTGAACGAGGGCGGCAAGCCGGTGATCATGTCCTACGGCAAGGACGGCTCGCCGGGCGGCACGGAAAACGACGCGGACATCTCCTCGAAGGACTCGAACACCAAGAAGTAACCGCCCATGACGAAGCCCTCCCACGATGACAAGCAGAGCGGGCTCTCGCCCGTCACGATCGCGGTGGCGCTGACCGCCAGCGCGGGCGTGTGGCTGGTCATCGACGTGCTGCGGAGGATCTTCTGATGCGGGCGCCCAGCAACAGGGGTCTCACCCTGATCGAGATCACCGTGGCGCTCACCATCGTGGTGGTGCTGTTCGCCGCGGTGGTGATGGGCGTGGGCGCGCTCACGGGCGCGAAGGCCAAGGAGGCCTCCACCGAGCTCGCCGGCACCATCCGCGCGCTCTACGACACCGCCGCGCTCTCGGGCCGCACCTGCCGCCTGGTGTTCAACCTCCCCGGCCCCAAGGAAGAGGAGACCGCCGTCACCTGGCGGGCGGAGTGCGCGAAGGCCGGCGCCACCGCTTCGCAGAAGCGCGACGAGGAGCTCAAGGACGCCCAGAAGTCGCTCAAGGACAAGGTGGCCGACGACGGGCGCTTCAGGCGGCTCGATTCCGACGACGCGCCCACCCTGCAGCAGCTGCAGGAACAGGAGAAGTCCCGGGTGGAGGACGCCGCGAAGTTCTCCGACTTCTCCAGTGAAGACGTGGTCGAGAAGACCCTGCCGTCCGGCGTGCGCATCGAGGTGTGGACGGCCAAGCAGCACCAGCCCGCGAAGTCCGGCGTGGCGTACCTGTACTTCTTCCCCCAGGGCTACACCGAGCGCGCGCAGGTCTGGGTGCGCCAGGGCGACAACGCCTGGACGCTCACCATCTCTCCGCTGACCGGCAAGACGAAGATCCACAACGAGGATCTGAAGGTGCCTCACACATGAGGACGAGAGCGTTCACGTTGCTCGAGGTGGTCGTCGCGCTCGCCATTCTCGGCGTGTCGCTGGTGGCCGTGCTCGACATCAACGCGAGCGCCGTCTACTCGCACGTGTACGCGAAGAAGCTCACCGTCGCGACCCTGCTGGCCCGCTCGAAGATGACGGACCTCGAGCAGAAGCTCTACGACGAGCCGCTGGGCATCGACGACGACGAAGACGCCGGTGACTTCAGCGCCGAGGGCTGGCCCGGGTACAAGTGGCGCGCGAAGATCATCGTGCCCAAGACCAACGGCCTCTCGCCCGAGCAGCTCTTCGGCGCGCTGTTCAACCTGCCGCTGGGCACGGGCGGCGACGGCAAGGACGGCGCCGGCAGCATGCTCAGCGGCCTCTTCGGCGGCGGCGCGAGCGGTGGGCTCCCGGCGGGCGCCGCGGCGGCGGCTGCAGGGGGCGGCGTGCCGGCGGAAAAGGGCGGCGGCCTGATGGGCGCGCTCGGCCCCATGGCGGGCATGGCGCAGCAGCAGTTCACCCAGATGGTCGACCAGCTGCAGAAGTCCGTGCGCGAGGTGCACCTCACCGTCACCTGGAAGGAAGGGAAGCTCACCGAGAGCATCGACCTCGTCACCCACGTGGTCTCGCTGGGGCCCGGCAGCGATCGCAACGGCGGCGCGGCGGCGGCGGCGGGCGCGCCCAACGCAGCCAACGGAGGCCTGGTGCGGCCCGACGGCACCCCGCCCCACGGCGCCCCCAGGCAGGGCCCCACCGGCAACTGGCTCGACGACGACGGCACGCCGCTGCAGCCCGCGGCGCAGAACCAGCTCGCCAGCCCCGCCGTCAACGGCCTGCCCTTCGGCAACGCGCGCCCGATGCCGGGCATACTCGGCGGAAAGCTCACCCGATGAGCGCGACGCGCGGCTTCACCTTGATGGAGGTGGTCATCGCCATCGCGATCACGTCGTTCATCGGCGTGGTGATCGGCGTCAGCTTCAACACCACCATCATGAACAAGGAGATCATCGAGGGGCAGGCGGAGCACTACCGCATGCTGCGCACCGCGATGAACCG
>VFKJ01001059.1 GCA_009885595.1 Myxococcales bacterium
CGGAGAATGATCGACAGCAGCACCCCGAAGCTCAGCACCGGCGCGCTCGAGCAACCACCCTTGACCTCTTTGTCCACCAGAGGCGCGCGGCACACGCTCGCCTGGCAGGTCATGTCGTTCTGACAATCCGTGGTGGCGGCGCAGCTGCGTGAGCAGAACTTGAACCCGCGCGCATCGTCGAGGCACTGCTCGCCTGCGCATTCGGTGGCGGCCGTGCACACCCTGCCGTCATCGAGGCAGTCGGGATCCATCAAGCTGCACCCTGCCTCGCACTGGGCGTTGGCCAGGCAGCGGCAATCGGGGTCGGTCGCGCCGCAGCCCGCCTCGCACTGCCCGTTGGCGAGGCAGGTCGGACAATCTGGATCGGTGGTGGCGCAACCGGTGGCGCAGCGCCCGTCGGCCGTGCACGCGGCGGGATCATTCGCGGCGACGAAGCCGTCGATGAAGCCGAGGTGGCTGTCGATGCGCATGTCCACCCCGATGCCGCAGTTGCTGCCCTCGGTGCGGGAGTGAATTCCGGCGATCGAGCCGCCCAGGTACGACGGCCCGCCCGAGTCTCCGGCGCAGATGCCCGCCACGCCGTCCGTGCCGTACTCCAGCGTCGCCGCGGTGGCGCCCGTGATCGGCGGAGTCACCGTCCTGCGCGTGCCGCTGCTGGTGCCGTCAGCCACGCTGGTGCGGCCGTAGCCCACCACGCGCAAGGACTGACCGAGGGGGTTCGCCGCCAGCGACCGGAGCAAGGGGAGCGTGGTCACCGAAGACGCGGTCGCCAGCTTCAGGCCGGCGAGGTCGTAGTCGCTCGTCGGGTCGGTCGGGTTCCACATGGGGTGCCGGGTGATCACCGTCACGTCGATCATGTCCGACTGCATCAGCCCCACGATGTTGGCCCGGTTGGTGGCGCGCACCGTCACGCTCGACGCACCCCGAAACGCGGGGTCCACGCAGTGGGCGGCGGTCAACAGCACCCGCGGGCTCACCAGCACGGCGCTGCAGACCGAAGCCCCGTTGTCGAAGCGCAGATCGAGCAGGAAGACGTCGGTGGAGGTGCTGTCGGCCGACCCTCCGAGGATCCCGTCCGATCGCGCGGCCACCTCGGCCGCTGGAGGGGCGCAGGCCACGAACAGCACGGTGAGGACGGTCCAGCGCACGGACCTTCACTCTCCCATACCTGCCGGTGGGATGGCGCGGGCCGCGTGATACGAGGCGCTCCATGGGCGACCCGACCCGTGACCTCGAACAGTGGATTCCGCGGCTGATCGCCGTGTGGCGACGGCATCGCAAGGGCGGAAAGCCTCAGCACGGCGGCGGCCGTCATCAGCAGCGCGGTCGCTTCGAGGAAGACGAGCTGCCTGAGGGCAAGCTCACCCACGATGAGCTGCGCGAGGTGGGCGCGGGCGTGAAGCAGCTCTCGATGGGCCTGACCCGCAACCGCGAGCTCGCCGGCGCGCGGTACATGGATGATCCGAAGCTGCTCGGCGCGTACCTGCTCTTCTATTGGCCGGTCAGCTACGCGCAGGCGCGCAGCACGCTCTCCGAGCTCACCAGCCGGCCGCGCTCGGTGCTGGATCTCGGCTCTGGCCCCGGTCCGCTCGCGTTCGCAGCCCTCGACGCAGGGGCGACCACGGTGGTGGCCGCCGATCGCAGCAAGCCCGCGCTCGAGCTCGCGCGCGCCCTCGCGCTGGAGGCCGGTGAAGGCCTCGCCACCCGGGAGTGGAGCCCGGAGAAGCCGCTCCCCGACGGCAAGTACGACCTGATCACCATGGGGCACGTGGTGAACGAGCTGTTCAACGGCGCCATCGCGCCTCGCGCGGATCTGTTGGAGAAGATCCTCGAGCGGGTGAACCCCAACGGCTCGCTGGTGGTCATCGAGCCCGCGTTGCGCGACACCTCGCGGGCGCTGCTGCAGGTGCGCGATGCGCTGGTCGGCCGCGGCTATGCGGTGCGTGCGCCGTGCCTGTTCAGGGGGAATTGTCCGGCGTTGATCAAGGAGTCTGATTGGTGCCACGCCGAGCGCGCGTGGCGAATGCCGGAGATGGTGGAAGACCTCGCTCGCACCGCCGGGCTGCACAAGGAGTCGCTCAAGATGAGCTACCTCGTGCTCGCGCCGAAGGGTGAGGCGTGGGCGACTCCGCCGGAGGGGACGTTGTTCCGGATCGTATCGGAGCCGCTGGAAGGGAAAGGCAGACGGCGCTTCATGGGGTGCGGGCCCGAAGGCCGCGTGGGGCTCGCCATGCAGGAGAAGCATGAGTCGGAGAGCAATCGTTTGTTCTTCAAGATCGCTCGCGGCGATGTGATTCGGATCACCGAGACCGAGGAGCGCGGGGACGGGCGGGCGTTGACGGAGAAGTCGACGGTGGAGGTGGTGGCGAGTGCGGGCCGGCCGGTGGTGGGAAAGAAGGAGTAAGCCCTCTCCCCCGCGGGGGAGAGGGAGATTATTCGCCCAGCGCCTGGTGCGCTTCCGGGGCGAACCGACCCTGCGGATACGACTCGAGGTACTTCCGGTACTCGTTCATCGCCTGCCGCGGCCGCATCTGCGTGTCGAAGCACCGCGCCCGCAGCACCCTCGCCTGCTCCGTCCTCGCGGTGCGCTCGTTGTCCTGCGCGATGTCCTCGAGCCCCAGCAGGAACCGATCGCACGTGCCCTTCCCGATCGAGTCCTCCGCGCGCTGCAGGAAGATCATCTCGAGATCCTTCGGCATCACCTTGCCCTGCACCGGCTCGTCACTGAGCCGCGCCGCAGAAGGCGCGGGAGCAGGCGCGGGCAGCGCGGCCCACTCCTCCTCGTTCGGCTTCGGGGCCTCTGCCCACTCGGTGGGCGAAGACACGGGCGGAGGCTGCACCACCACCTCGACCGGCGCCGGCTGCGAGACCGGCTCGCGCGGCGCAGGCACGCCCCTGACGATCTCTCCACCGCCGAGCGTCGGCCATACCTCGCCCGGCCCCTCGACGATCAGCTCCGTCTTCCCCTGCTCGATCTTCTTCGGCACTTCGGGCGCAGTCGCCACCACCGGCGGCGCCACCTGCCGAGCCCGCGCTTCCGTCGGAGACAACCGCGGCAGCGAACGCGGCGTGCCCTGCGCGGTCAACATCGGAGGCGCCGAGGGCGAACCACCCACCGCCGCCACCACGGCGCTCTTTTCGACCGTGGTGGTGGCGTCGGCGACCGCGGAGAGCTCAGACAGCTCGCGCTCGGTCACGGCAGTCAAGCCCAGCCGCTTGGAGCGCTGCGTCTTCGAGTCGAAGCGCAAGCGCTGACCTGGCTCGACGAACACCGACTCGCCGCTGGGCAGCTCCACGCGCACCCGGCCCTCGCTGACCGACACCTCCACCTTCTCGGAGTCGTTCGTCACGCCGAACACCGTGCCCACCACGTTCACGGACAGCCCGCCGGAGTGCACCACGAAGCCCTTTCGCCGCTGGTGCGAAGCCCGCACCGCCAGGGAACCCCGCTCGAGGGTGAGCGCCACGTCGTCGGCCTCGGACCGCGTCAGCGCCAGCTGCGAGCTCTTCGCCACCCGCAGGTGGCTGCCATCGGGCAGGTGCAGGAAGGCCTTCCCCGAGGTCGAGGTGCGCAGCACGTCGCCGCCCTGCAGCTCAGTGCCCTCAGCGAGCTCGCTTCGTCCGTCCCCAGCGGAGTCGAGGGAGGCGCCATCGACCCGGGTGAGCCCCTGCGCCCGCTCGACCCGCGCCCACGACGAGCTGGGGGACGGCTGTTCGGTGGCGGGGATCACCGGCTCCACCGCCTTCGGGAGCGAGAGCGTCAGCACCGCCGCCGTCGCCGCCGCCAGGCCCAGCCCCACCACGCCGAGGCGAACGTAGAGCGGCCGGCGCGCCTGGGACTTCAGCCGCTTCTCCACCATCGCGCCGATGCGCTGGTCCACGCCTGCCCAGCCCACCCGCGCCTTCGCGTCGCGCGCCAGCTCGAGCGCTTCCTTCGCCACCTGCACGGAGGCGAGCTGCTCCACGCACTCGGGGCAGTCTTCCAGGTGCGCTTCCACGAACCGGTGATCGCCCAGCTCGAGCTCCTTCGACGCGTACGCCCACAGCTGAAGATCGTGGCGAATCATGACTCCACCTCCGCGCGGGTCAGTTCCCGCAAGGCGTCGGTGAATTCGATCCGCGCGCTGTGCAGCCGCGAGCGCACCGTGTTGTACGAAGCCCCCACCGCCTGCGCGATCTCCTCCGGGCCCATGCCGCAGAGCTCGTGGTAGACGAACACGATCCGCTTCTTCGCGGTCAGCTTCTCCAGCGCGCGGTGCACCAGGCGCGAGGCCTGCGCCGCCTGCGCGGCCCGCTCCGGGTCTTCACCGAAGTCGATCCCCTCAGGCAGCTCGGCCGTCAGATCCTCGCGACGGCGGCGCCACCAGCGCAGGTTCATCAACGCCACGTTCGCGCACACCCGGTAGAGGAAGGTGCGGAACTGCGAATCACCGCGGAAGCCCGGCACCGCCTTGAGCAGCCGCAGGTACGTCTCCTGGATCAGGTCTTCCAGGTCGGGCCGGTGCCCCACCAGGTGAAAGAGGGTGCGGGCCACGTCGTCGCGGGTGAGCCGGTACAGCTCCTCGAACGCGAGCACGTCGTCCTTCTTGATCCGGTCCACCAGTCGCAGCAGCCTCGCCTCGACTTGCCCCGTGGGCGGCGGGGTGGGAACCAACCTCGGCAGCGGCAGGGCATCAGCGGACACGGCAGACCTCCGGGCGGGGAACTGACGGCGATCAACAGTCCCTTGTTCACGCGAAACGGGGTTCTGCGAGCTCGCCGGCTGCACCATGTTTCCTTGGTTGCCGCTCGGGCCGCAGGCGATCGAACGCGAGCCGATGATCGTTTTGAATTTCGGCGGCATCGAAGGGGAAGTGACGCGGCGAAAAAGACGCCGCCACAACTGGAGACCCCATGAACCTGCGATCGCTGAGATTCCTGACCCTGCTCGCCGTACCCCTCCTCGGCGCGAGCGGGTGCACCATCATCAACACCGACGGCGAGTTCTCCGACTGCACCTTCGGATGTCCCGGGGCGTCCTGTACGGGCAACACCGACTGTGACTCGAGCTGCAGCTGCCGCAACGGGACGTGTGAGCCTCGCCGCACCTGCACCACCGCCAGCCAGTGCAGCGTGAACGAGACCTGCACGAATGGTCGGTGCCAGCCCGCCTGCACCGTGAACTCCGACTGCACCACGGGCCAGTTCTGCCTCAGCGGCAGCTGCCGCGCCGTTCCTGAGGGCTCGCATGCCTGCACTTCGTCTCAGCAGTGCGGCATGGACACCTGCATCAACGGCTTCTGCGTGCGGCCCTGCACCCAGAACCTCGACTGCGGTGGCGGACAGACCTGCCAGGCCGGCTTCTGCGGCGGCGGCACCCCTGACGGGGGCACGGGCGGCGGCACGGGTGCGGGCGGCGGCTCAGGCACGGGCGGC
>VFKJ01000418.1 GCA_009885595.1 Myxococcales bacterium
GACTGCCGCGAGAAGGACCCCGCGAAGTCAGAGCTGTACATCGTCGAGGGCGACTCCGCAGGCGGCTCGGCCAAGCAGGGCCGCGACCCTCAGTTCCAGGCCATCCTTCCCCTGCGCGGCAAGATTCTGAACGTCGAGAAGGCCCGCCTCGAGAAGATGCTCAGCAGCGACGCCATCGTCACCCTGATCACCGCGCTGGGCACCGGGGTCAGAGCGGGCAACAACACCGAGGACTACAAGCCCGAAGACATCCGCTACCACCGCATCATCCTGATGACGGACGCCGACGTCGACGGTTCGCACATCCGCACCCTGCTGCTGACCTTCTTCTTCCGGCAGATGCCGGAGATCATCGAGAAGGGCTACGTGTACATCGCGCAGCCGCCGCTCTTCAAAATCACCCGCGGCAAGAAGGAGCTGTACGTCAAGGACGAGGACGCCCGCGACGAGTACCTGCTGTCCATCGCCGCCGAGCGCACCACCCTCGAGCTCGCCGACAAGACCGAGCTGGCCGGCGAAGAGTTCAAGGGGCTGCTCTCCAAGGTGATCAAGTACGAGAAGCGCCTCGAGCGCATGTCGCAGCGCAAGGACGCGCGGGTGGTCGACGCCCTCATCCAGGCCACCTCGCTGACCCCCGAGATGCTCAAAGACGACGAGGCCGCGCAGGAGCAGCTCGACAACATGCTCGAGTACATCGAGACCCGGTACCCGGACCTGGTCGACTGGCTGTCGAAGAACGGCACCAAGCGCAGCAACGACCCCGAGCACTCGGCCAAGAAGTACATCATCGCCACCGAGGTGAACGGCTCGCCCCGCGAGACCGTCATCGACGTGCCCTTCCTCACCTCGCCCGAGTTCCGCGAGCTGGTCTCGCTCAAGGAGAGCTTCAAGGCCTTCGGCGCCGCGCCCTACACCCTGCAGATCGGCGAGACGGCCAAGGACGCCGCGGTCGAGACGTACACCGCCAACACCTACCAGGAGGTCCTCAAGTACGCCCTCGACGACGCGCAGAAGGGCGTCGCCATGCAGCGCTACAAGGGCCTGGGCGAGATGAACCCCGAGCAGCTCAAGGAGACCACCATGGACCCCGCGGTCCGCACCATGTTCCAGGTGAGGGTCTCCGACGCGGTCCAGGCCGAGCACATGTTCTCGCTGCTGATGGGCGAAGAGGTCGAGCCGCGCCGCAACTTCATCGAAGAGAACGCGCTCAACGCCAGCCTCGATATCTGACCGATGTCGCTCCTCCACGCGCGTTTCCTCGAGCCCGAGTCGCTGCGCGAGCAGCTCCGGGCGGTGCCGCCGCAGGTGCTCCGGTCGAGCCTCGACACCGGCACCCTGCCTGACGACGCCGCCTCCGCGTTGGCGGGCGTCATCTTTCGCGCGGGCGAGCCGGGCGGGGTGCTCGATCTCGAAGGCGCCACCGACTGGGAGCCGCGCTTTCACCTCATCGCCTCGCTCGCCCTGGGCGACGACGCCCTCGCCACCCAGCTGCTCGAGGGCGGCTGGCTCGATCGTCGCGGCGCGGGCGCCTTCTCGTTCGGCTCGCTGCCGCTGCGGGTGATCGCGCGGCAGGTGACCCAGACCACCCTGCGCGCCGCCCGCGAGGCCGTGCAGGTCGGCTGGGAATCCGAGCTGGTCAACATGCTCGAGAGCGGCGGCCTGCGCGCGGCCCGCGCCCCCGAAGAGCACCTGGTGCTGCTGCGCAAGCACGCGCACTCCTCGCTGCAGCAAAGCCGCGCCGAGGCGCCGCAGATCTCCACCCTGCTCAAGGAAGTGCGCGCGCACGGCGCCACCGATCTGACGCTCACCGTCGGCCTGCCGCCCACCCTGCACGGCGCGTTCGGGAGCAAGGCGCTGGGCGACAGCCCGCTCACCCCCGAAGAGGTCTTCGACCTGGTCAGCCCGGTGCTGCCCTCGGCGCTGCTCACCGTCCGCGGGCCGGTGGTGCACTCGGTGGCGTCCACCGAGCTGGGGCGCTTTCGCGTCACCATCACCACCGAGCGCACCCACCGCGCCGCCACCTTCCGCGCGCTGCCCGCTGCCATTCCCACCCTCGACGAGCTCGGGCTCTCTCCCCTGGTGCAGGCGCCCCTGCTCGGCCTGGAGCGCGGCCTGGTGTTGCTCAGCGGCGAGCCCGGGAGCGGTCGCAGCACCTTGTTCTCCGCGCTGTTGCAGCGCTTCGCGCAGGAAGGCCGTCACGTCGCCTCGCTGGAAGAGCCGCTGGGCCTGCCGCTCACGCCCGGGCCCGGCGCCGCGCGCCAGTCGATCCTCGGCACCGACGCGGACGCGGTGGACTTCGCCCGGGCCACCCGGCTGCAGCCGCTCGACGTGGTGGGCTTCGATCTCGTCGAAGACGCGCTGGGCCTCGAGCTCGCGCTGGAGGCCGCGATGGATGGCCGCCTCGCGCTGTGCGTGTTCCGCGCGCCGAACGTGGCCGCCGCCGTGCACCGCGCCAGCGTGCTCGACGAAAGGCACCATCGCCGCCGCGTGGCCGATGGGCTGGCGGCGTTCGTCTACCAACGCCTGATCCCCCTCGAGGGGAAGCACGTGCTCGAGGTCGACTTTCACCTGCCCTCGGTCGCGCTGCGGCGCCACCTGCGCGCGCAAGAGACGCCGCCGCCGCCCATCGTGTTCGAGGGTGAGCCGGTCGGCTGACTACTCGCCGAGCACGAGCTCGAGGTCCTCGAGCTGCACCTTGCCCACCGCGTCGGCATCGACCTGGGTCCACGCGAGCGAGGTGTGCCACCTTCCATCGCGGCCCAGGCTCCTCACCGCCACGCCGTAGCTCCCGGGTGGCAGCTCGGCCTCGAAGCGGCCATCGCGGCTGGCGGTGACCGTGAGGGCGGCAGGGGGCGGCGGAAGGCCCGCCGCGCGCCTGGCGGCGTCGGTCCACTCCTCGAGCTCGCGCCTGCGGCTGAGCGCCGCCAGGCTGCTGGCCGCGAGCCTCTGCTTCTGGGCCTCGAGCTCGGACCGCGGCGGTGGACTGCGCACCAACGCGAGCCGGCGCAGCAGCGACTCGTTCGTCACCCGCCGCAGGGTGAGCTCTGCGTCCAGCCGCGCTGCGCTCAGGTACTCGAGCCGCACCCGCAGCGCCTTTCGCTGCTCCAGGAAGGGCCGCAGCTGGGGCTCCGGTACGAAGGAGATCTCCGCCACCTCGGGCGGGAGCGCGAGCTGCCCCTGCACCGTGCCCCGCTCGAAGCCCGCGCACCCCATCAACGACACCACCAGCACTCCCAGTCCCGTTCTCATCGTTCCCCCTTCGTCAAACGGCTCACGGTCGTTCGATGAACACCGCGGTCGCGTTCGAGCGCGCCCCGCGATCGTCCCAGACCACGTAGCTGAACGTGTCGCGCCCGGAGAAACCCGGCACTGGCGTGTACGTCACCGACCCGCTCGGGCCGACCCGCACCTCGCCCTGGCGGGGGGGCGTGACGATCGCCAGCGTGTTCGGCACCACCACCCCGTCGACGTCGGTGTCGTTCGAGGCCGGGTACAACTTGAGGACCCCGGGCCCGGTGAGGCTCACCTTGTCCTCCACCGCCACCGGCGGATCATTCACCGGCAACACGGTGATCGCGACGATCGCCGGGGCGCTCACCCGCGAGCCATCGGTCGCCGCGTAGGTGAAGAGGTCGACGCCGGTGAAGTTCGGGTCGGGCCGGTAGCTCAGCGCGCCGTCGGGGTGGAGCACCAGCTTCCCGTGGGCGGTGGTGCTGACCACCACCGCCCGCAGCGGCCCCATCGAGCGCAGCTGATCATTCTTGAGCACGCCAGGCCGCGACACCCGCGAGTTGGTGTCCTCCGACACCGTGATGACGTCGTCGCTGGCCTGTGGCGGCTGGGCCCGGGTCAGCGCCGCTTCCGTCACCTGGGCTCCCAGGCCCAACACCACACCCCATGCCGTTCCTCGTCTCATGGCGCCCCCGCGCTACTTCGCCACCAACGGCTCCAGCCGTTGCCCACCGATCGCCAACGACACCCGCGAGCCGGGCTCGATCTCGCCCCCCACGTTCCGAAACATCACTGAGCACCAGCCGTCGTCGCTGGGGCGCGCGCGCCGCCACGCCGCGCGGGCCCCGAGCCGCGCGCCGGTCTCCGTGCGCAAGGAGGGCGCGAGCTCGAACAGCTGCCGGGCCTTGGTGGAATCGAGCACCTTGAAGCGCAGCTCGACCAGTTGCCCGGCGGCGAGCACGCCGACGCGTTCGACCTTGATGCCGTACTGCGCCCGCACGGTCGACGCGGAGATCCACACCATCACGTGGGGCAGCGGCGGCGGTGGCACCCATGCGGGCGCCGCGATCGCGGTCACCGCCAACGCCATCAGCAGAAAGCTCGTTGCGTGCGCTCGACCCATCGTCCCCCCCCGCCAAAGAGAGGAGGAGCAACGGTCATGCCTGCCCGAGCGCGCGGGAGAACGTCAGGGCGCGGGCGAAAGCGATGCGCGCGCTTCCACTTTTCCAGCGTGCACGCGGTACCACCGGGTGTCCGCCCCCGCGGCGCGCGTCACCAGCGCAGCGTCGGTGGTGGTGAGCAACGTCTGCGCGCCGGAGTCAGCCAGGTACCCCATCAGGAACGCGTTCCGCTCCGGGTCGAGCTCGCTGGAGACGTCGTCCAGCAGCAGCAGCGGCAGGAAGCCGTTGTGCTGCTGCAGGTTCTCGATCTCCGCCACCTTCCACGCGAGCACCAGGGCCCGGCTCTGCCCCTGGCTGGCGTAGGCGCGCGCAGGCTTGTCGCCCAGGGCAATCTCCACGTCATCGGCGTGTGGGCCCACCGAGGTGAAGCCGCGCTCCACGTCACGCGAAAGCCGTGCGTCGAGGCGCAAGAGCATGCGCTCGCACAGCTCCGCTTCCGAGGCGGTGGCGAAGGAGAGGCCCTCTCCCAGGTGCGAGGGCTGGTAGCGCCACTGCGCTTCCAGGGGCGAGCGGCCGATGCGCTGGAACGCCACCCGGGCGCGCTCCACCAGCGACTCCATCAGCGCCCGCCGGCGCACCCACAGCCGCGCCCCCAGCTTCGCGAGGGTGGCGTCCCAGGCCTGCAGGTGACTCATGGGCGCGCGGTCTTTGAGCAGCTTGTTGCGGCTCTTCAGCGCGCGCCCGTACTCCCGGCTCTCGTCGAGGTAGGCCGGCACCACGTTGAACACGCTGCGGTCGAGGAAGGCGCGGCGGCCATCAGGCCCACCCTTCACCACAGCCAGATCATCGGGGGTGAAGGCCACCACCGAGACGCCCCCGAAGTAGGCGTCGAGCGCCTGCGCCCGCTTGCCGTCGACGAAGGCGGTGCGCCCACCGGGGATCACCTCGACGGCGATCTCCCGCTCGGCGCCCGCGATGAGGAAGCGCCCCGTCACCTTCGCGCTCGCCTCCCCGAAGCGGATGAGCTCGCTGAGCTTGTTGGCGCGCAGCGGCTTGAGCGTCGCCAGCAGGTACAGCCCCTCGAGGAGGTTGGTCTTTCCCTGGCCGTTCTCTCCCACCGCGATGGTGGCGTGCGCCGACGGCTCGAGCGTGACCGCGTCGAGGTTGCGAAAGCGCTGGTAGGTCAGTGAGAGGAGCTTCACTTCCGCAGATGGTGCGCGACCTGCCGCACCTCGTCGTCATTAAAGAGCAGGAGCCGGTACAGCTGCCCGTCCGCAGTGCGGGGATCGACCGCCACGAACAGCCTGCCAGGCCTGGCGCGCGGCAGCCGCGGCGTCCCCGCGTCGGCCTGCGCGCGCGTCCACGGCGTGCCGGCATCGGGCAAGGTCACCTCGCGCCACTTCATCGGCTTGTTCACGCCGTCGGGGAAACGGTTCTGCAGCTTGCCGTCGACCTGGTTCCACCCGGCGATGAAGAGGCCGGTGCTGGCGTAGGCGACCGGCCAGCCGCCCAGGTTCTCGAAGTCGAACACCAGCGCCGCCTCGCCGTCCGGGCCCTCGGGGAGCGCCTCGGCGAGCGGGTAGCCGCCGGGCAACGAGTAGATCTGCCCATCGCGGTAACCCACCCGGCCCAGCGCGCTGCGATTTGAATCGAACCAGACCTCGGCCGGCTCACCGAAGCTCA
>VFKJ01000971.1 GCA_009885595.1 Myxococcales bacterium
TCGCGCTCGTCATGTCCGCCGCCCAAACCGGCGCCGCGATGGCGGCCGACGGCGTCGATCTCATCGATGAAGATGATGCAAGGGGCGTTCTTCTTGCCCTGCTCGAAGAGATCGCGCACGCGGCTGGCGCCGACGCCCACGAACATCTCGACGAAGTCAGAGCCGCTGATGCTGAAGAAGGGCACGCCCGCTTCGCCGGCCACCGCGCGGGCCAGCAGGGTCTTGCCGGTGCCCGGCGAGCCCATCATCAGCACGCCCTTGGGAATGCGGCCGCCCAGCTTGGTGAACTTCTTGGGGTCCTTGAGGAAGGAGATGATCTCCTCGAGCTCTTCCTTGCACTCCTCGATGCCCGCGACGTCGGCGAAGGTGATCTTGTTGTGGCTCTCGGAGAGCAGCTTCGCCTTCGACTTGCCGAACGTCATCGCCTTCCCGCCCGAGCCCTGGAGCTGGCGCATGAAGAAGATGAAGAACAGGAACAGGAAGACGATCGGCAGCCACTGCACGAAGATCGTCACCAACAGGCTGTTGCCCTCGGCCGGTTCGATGGAGACGTTGATCTTCGCCTCGTTCAGCTCGCGCAGCAGCGCGGCGTCGGGCGCGGGGCCGGTGGTGTTGAAGCGCTCGTTACTGTCGGCGAGCGTGCCGGAATAAACGTTGCCCTTGATGCTGACCGTCGTGATCTTCTTGTCAGCCACGTACTTCTGGAACTCCGAGTACGTGACGTTGCGCACCACGTCCTTGGGCCCGGAGAAGATTTGATAGAAGGCAACGAACAGGATGATGAGAATCACCCAGAGGCCGATGGTCTTGTAGCTGTTCCGCACGGTTTGAAACCCTTTCGGTATTCGCCAGAGGTCGCAGGCTAACGCATCCGATCGTCGAGTGCCCGCCACTTCAGGATGAAGTTGCGTGAAGACGGGCAGGCGCGGCCACCACTCTGACCCGACCATTCATGCAGGCGAGTACCCGATCTCCGGGCAGCGTGGCGGTGCCTTGATCGCGCGCCGCGCGCAGGGCGTCTTCGAGCAGGGCGCCATCGAGCGGCACGGACTGCTCTGAAAGCCAGCTCGCCAACACCCGGCGGGCGATGGGCGGGCCCAGGGCGCTGAGCGCCTCCGCTTCCAGGGTCCCGTCCTCTGCCCAGCGCACCCGGGCCAGGGCGCGGGCGGCCTCCTCACCGAGCCACGCCTCGTCTTCCGCGGCGAGGGCCGCGAAGCGGGCGAGCGCGCGCTCGACTCCGGGGCCGGCGGCCCGCTCCAGCGGCGGCAACACCTGCTCGCGCACGCGCACGCGCAGGAACGAGGGGTCGACGTTCATCGGATCGCGCGCCACCTCGATCTGCCGCGCCGCCACGTAGGCCTCGACTTCGGAGCGCGTCGCGAACAGCAGCGGGCGGATCACCCTGTCCGCGCGCGACTCGTGGATCGAGGCGGCGCCCAGGAGCGAGGTGCCCCGCGCCAGCCGCATCAACAGCGTCTCGGCCTGATCGCTGGCGGTGTGGGCGGTCGCCACCTGCGTGAGCTTGCGTCTGACCCGCAACGACTCCAGCGCCGCGTAGCGGGCCTGTCGGGCGGCCGCCTCCACCCCGGTGGCGACTTCGAGCTTCACCTCGAGCACGTGGTGCTCGATGCCCAGCGACGCCGCGAACCGCGCCACCAGCTCGACCTCAGCCCGCGATCCCGGGCGAAGCTGGTGATCCACGGTCGCGGCTTCGAAGGTGAGGCCCAGTCGACCCGCCAGGCGGGCGGCCCCCGACAGCAGCGTCATGCTGTCCGGTCCTCCCGAGACGGCCAGGAGGACAGCCCCACTGATTGGGGAGAGCCGGCGAAAAGATCGGCGAAGCCCCTCTTCAACTCGTTGAATGTCTTCGGGTTTCATGGGCTTAAGTCATTTCCTTTTTCACTTGACGGCGAGTTGCCCGATGAACCGATGACCTTTATGATGTTTTGAGTCTGAGGCCGGTCCACGGAATGCAAGGCATCTCAAAGCGTTTGGACATCACAAGTTAAGAGTTGGACCCTGGGGTCCCCCCCTCCCCTCCAGGGTTCACGGGATGGGGTCGGTTCGCCGACCCCTCCCTCTTTTAGGGCGCTCCATCAGTTCGAATGGAGCGCCCGTTTTTTTTGCCCGGCTTTCTCACGGCTGGCGCGAGTACCACTGCACCGCATTTTGCGTGATGTCCGGCTCGCAGCGAAGACTCCCGCCCACCGCGCGCACCCCGAAGCGCGCCAGGGACGCCCCCGTCACCCGGCCCGTGCCATCCGCGCCGATCACCGTCACCACCGGAGGCGGCGTGCCCCCATCAGGCAACGAA
>VFKJ01000208.1 GCA_009885595.1 Myxococcales bacterium
CTCTGCACCCAGCTCAACAGCTCGACCACACAGAACCCGGTCCGCGTCGAGTTCCGCATCGTCGAGCGGCTCTAGAAGTTCAGCACCCTGGCGTCTTCGGTCAGCCGCCAGATCTGCGGCAGGCCGAGGACCTCGTCGAGGACCCCGAGTTCCTTGAGCTCAGCTGCCGACAGCCCGCACAACTTCACCGTGGTGTCGCAGGCCATCGCGCGCGCCCCCATCGCCCGCGCGTCTTGAATCATGCGGCCGGGCAGCGGCGCCCCCAGCCCCTCACCGCGCGTCGCTTCGGCGCGTTCGCGATCGGTCAGCGGCTTCCCGAAGCTGCCCTTCGCCAGCGCCCGCAGTGCCTCGAAAGAGAAGACGAAGATCACCTCGTCGCCCATGGCGGCGGCGGTGATGCCCGTGGACGCCGTCTGCCAGGCGGCCTCATAGCCAGCGTTACTCACGAAGAAGACGACGCGTCGAGACACGTTCGAGAGTCTAGCAGCCGCGCGCTGGGCTAGACTCGTCGTCCTCGACGCCGGCTCGAAAGGCCACCCGGCATCGAACTTCTGGAGAGGTCGATGCACACGCACAAGCTCCGCCCCCTGGCGCTCCTGGCTGCCATTTCCACCGTCGCCTCCGCCAGCATCGTCGTTCACGAGACGCTCGAGGAGATGGCCCGCCGCGCACCGCTGATCGTGCGTGGCCACGTCACCCGCTCGCTGGCGTCCTGGGACGACGGCAAGCGCACCATCTGGACCTGGACCGAGATCGCCGTCACCGATCCCATCAAGGGCAAGCCGGGCGCGGTGGTGCTGATCAAGTCTGAAGGCGGTGAGGTCGAGGGCATCGGCCAGGCGGTCTCGGGCGCGGCCACCTTCCGCGAAGGCGAAGACTGCGTGGTGTTCCTCTCCCCCGCGCCCAACGAGAAGAACACGTACATGGTCGCCGGCATGTCTGCGGGCAAGGTGCTGATGACGCAGTGGAAGGGGCTCCCGGCGGCGCTTCGCGACACCACCGGGCTCTCGTTCGCGCGCCCCGCGAGCGGAAAGATCGTCGAGGCCGTGCGCTCGCCCGAGTTCCTCGGCAGCCCTGACGAGTTCGTCAAACGGGTCCGCAGCGTGGTGGCCGGAGGTGGCAAGTGAAGGCCGCCCGCCTCGTCCTGCTTTCGGTGGCGCTGTGTTCCACCGTCGCCCTCGCTGATCCCAGCGGGCGGCGCTGGAACCTGGTCGCCTGTGGCACCGCGTGTCCCATGGGCACCACCTGCGTGTCCGCGCGCTGCGTGCCGCAGTTCCGGATGGCGACCTCGGTCGACAACACCGGAGGGATGACCATCAACCCCGGGCTCCCCTACTCCACCTTCCTCAACCGCACCCCCTCGGCCTTCACCGCGTGGACGGTCGGTCACGTCAGCTGCAACACCAGCTGGAACTCGGTGCTGGTGGCGGGCTTCGGCTCGCCCGTCGGCGTCGCCGCGAAGAACGGCATGGACCGCTTCAACAACCTCATCTGGCTCAGCGGCACCAGCTGGACGCACCTGCCCGAGCAGCTCGCGCTGACCACCACCACGTACTTCACCTCGAACAGCGAGATCTTCGACGCCGACATGGAGCTCAACAACAACCAGGCCTGGTCCGACAGCCTGGCGGCGAACACCTTCGACATGGAGTCGGTCGTCATCCACGAGGCGGGCCACTTCCTGGGGTTGAGCCACACCCCCAGCTCCACCGCGGTGATGTACGCCAACGTGAACCGGGCCGAGTCGAAGCGCGTGCTCACCAGCCTCGACACCACCGACGTCTGCACGGTGTACCCGGGTGACTCGGGGGCGCAGGGGCAGAGCTGCACCCTCGACAGCGAGTGCACGGGAGGCCGGGTCTGCCGCTCACGCCAGGGCGGCACCGCGAAGATCTGCACCACCACCTGCACCAGCTCGACGACCTGCACCACTGGCAACACCTGCCAGACCGCGAACACCGGCATGGCGTGCCTGCCCCAGGTGGGCGTGCCCGATCAGTGCAAGTTCTGTCAGACCGGCGGCGAGTGCAGCTCGAACCTGTGCCTGCGCTTCGACACGGGCGTCACCTTCTGCAGCTTGAGCTGCTCCGACAACGCGCAGTGCGGGCCGAACTACACCTGCCAGATGCCCGAGGGCTTCTGCGTGCCCACCGCGATGACCTGCACCAACCAGTGCACCACCGCCACCGAGTGCGCCGCCGGGTACACCTGCACCGGGGGCACCTGCACGCCCCGGGGCGACACCGGCGATCCGTGCACCGTCTCGCTCATCTGCAAGGCGTGCAACGTGTGCACCAGAGAGAGCGCCACCAGCCCCCTGTCCTACTGCCGCGCGTGCTGCGCGGGCATGGGCGCGGGCGGGTTCTGCAACGCGTGCCCGAACACCACCTGCGGGTCGACCAACAGCTGCGTGGCGCTCTCCACGGGCGCCAGCAGCGTGTGCCTGCCGGGCTCGACGGCTCCGACCACCTGTCAGAACTGCAACAACGGCGCGTGCGCCGACGGGCTGTTGTGCGTGGCCGGCCGGTGCCGCTCTCCGTGCAACCCCGTGGCGCCGGGCGCGTGTCTGGCCTGCTACTCGCTCACCAACGGCGGGGGCGCGTGTGCCTGCGCCGATGAGATCGGGACCGAGGGCGAGCCGTGCGGGAACATCGGCAACACCCTGGCCGCCTGCGGGGCGGGGCTTTCGTGCGTGGGCTCGACGTCGACGGTGTGCCGGGCGCGCTGCGACGTGAACCAGGCCAACTCGTGCCGCACCGGACAGTCCTGCCAGCTGATGAACGGCGTGGGCGTCTGCGTGCCCGGCACCGAGGGCAGCACCTGCGCGAGCTGCGTGCCGGGATCCAACGCCTGCAACACCGGGCTCGAGTGCTACCTGGGGCGCTGCTACGAGAAGTGCAACGTCAACCTCGGCAACGCGTGCTCGAGCTGCGTGCAGAAGACGGCCGACGGCCAGGGCGTCTGCGGCTGCCAGGATCAGATCAGCCCCGAGAACGGCCCCTGCGGCACGGCGCCCGAGGTGCACGCGTGCTCGACGGGCACCAAGTGCATCGCCGGCAGCTGCCGGGCGCGCTGCGACCCGATGGTGCTCGACGCGTGTCCGCTGGGGACGTCGTGCCAGAACATCGGCGGACTCAATTACTGCAACGACGACACGGCCAGCGGTGGCGGCGGCGGCACGGCCACCGGAGGTGGCGGCGGCGGTGGCGGCGGGCGTACCGGCGGAGGAACGAACACCTGCCTCTCGAATGGCGCGGCGTGCCAGGTCCTCTCCGATTGCTGCAGCGGGGTCTGCACGGCCAACAGCGCGGGGAACAAGCTGTGCGGCGCCACCACCACGGATCTGGGGTGCGGGTGTGGAGCGGCCGGCAGTCCGCTCGGCGCGCTGGTGTTCGGGATCGTTTCGTTGCTGCGACGGCGGCGGCGGTAAGTCGGTTCGCCGTCGCGGTAGGGACGGCCCTTACGGGCCGCCCCCCGCACAGATCCGAGCGAGCGGAATTACCGCACTCGGCTCCTGCA
>VFKJ01000703.1 GCA_009885595.1 Myxococcales bacterium
AGGAAGCCGGCGTCCGCGCCCACCAGGCCATCGGCGATCGCGTTGGCCCGCGCCTTCAGGTCAACCCCGCCGTCAGGCCCGCCCTCCATGTCGTAGAAGCCCTGCAGCGCTGGCAGGTTGTCCCAGCTCGTGAACGTCTGCGTGGTGGCGTTGGTGAGCGTCCCGATGCCGTCGAGGGCGGGCCTGAGCGCGGCCTCGTCGGCGGTGGGGTTGGTGCTGGTGCCGGGAGCGGCCTGCCTCCAGGCGATGAAGGCGACGTTGTTGGTGGGGTCGAAGCCGATGAGGCCCTTCTTCTGCCCGCCCACCGTGAGGGTGCTCACCTCGGTGAACTGCGCCGGCAGTCCCAGCTGAATGTCGGGATCGCCCTCGGCCTTGAAGAGCACCGGGCGCAGGTTCATCACCGTGCACACCGCTCCGGCGGGCGCGATCCCGCCGTCCGGGAGAATGCCGTCGGACGGGTCGTTGGGGTTGAGCTCTCCTGCGTCGACGCGGCCGTTCTGGTTGGTGTCCTCGGCGCCGTCGTTGATGCCGTCCCCATCGCTGTCGGCGTTGGTGGGGCTGGTGGTCGTGGTGGGGTCGGCGTCGACGGCCACCGAGAGGCAGTTCACCGGGTCCGCGCGGTTGGCGGCGATGAGCCCGCTCTCCACGCCGTCGGAGATGCCGTCGCCATCGGTGTCCGCCCGGCGGGGATCGGTCTCGCCCAGGTCGACGAGGCCGTTGGCGTTCAGATCTTCACCGCGCACCGGGCCCGCCGTGGGGCCGTCGAGCAGGCCGTCGCAGTCGGTGTCCTTGCGCAGCGGGTTGGTCTCATTGCCCTCGCGCAGGCCGTTGTGGTTGGCGTCTTCGATGCCGTCGTTCAGCCCGTCGCCGTCGGTGTCGGCGAGCATCGGGTCGGTCTCGCCCGGGTCGACCGTGCCGTTGCCGTTGCGATCCTCGAGGCGGTTGGGGAGCCCGTCCATGTCCGAGTCGGGGTTGACCGCCGGGCCGCAGTCGGTGGTGTCAGTCGGATCGGTCTCCCCCGTGTCGATGGTGCCGTTCTGGTTGAAGTCTTCCGCGCCGTCGGAGCAGCTGTCGCCATCGGTGTCGCGCAGGACGGGGTTGGTGCGGGTGGTGTTGACCTCGATGCCGTCGCCGATGAAGTCCCCGTCGGTGTCGCGCTTGCGCGGATCGGTCTCGGTCGCCGCCACCACGCCGTCGTGGTTCGCGTCCTCCACGCCATCGACCAGGCCGTCCATGTCGGTGTCCGGGTTGGTGGCGTCGGTCTCGGTGGGCTCGGCGCGGCCGTTGTGGTCCTGATCTTCAAGGCCATCGGGGACGCCGTCGGCGTCGCTGTCGGTCACGGTCGGGCTGGTGCGAGAGAGCGGATCAGCGTCGCCCACGTAGGTGCACGCCGCGCTCACCGAGGTCAGTCGGCCCGCTTCGACGCCGTCCAGGATGCCGTCGCCGTCGCTGTCCGGGTTCGCGGGGTTGGTCTTCTGGCCCCCCGCGTAGACGTTGCTGAACTCGTCTTCGTCACTCAGCCCGTCGCAGTCGGAGTCCTTCAGGGCGTTGTTCGGATCGGTCGGATCGACGACCACCCCGCCGTCGCCGCTCCCGCCGCCCGTGCCTCCACCCTGCGCGAGGCCGCCGCCCGAGCCGCCACCCAGGCCGCCGCCGGTGCCGCCACCCAGGCCTCCGCCGCCGCCGTCTACGTTGGGGCTGATCGGCGGGTCGCAGGTGCAGCCCGCGAGAAACAACAGCCCGCACGCCAGGAGAAGGCGTGAGCTCGACGCGAAGGTGATGGCATTCATGTGATGACCCCAGGTCGTCGGCCCCGAACGACAGGGGCAGCGTATGGCAGCAAGCAGGTTTTGGAAAAAGGTGGTGGCGTCGAACTGACGGCCTCAGTGCCGCCGGTCACGCGCCCGATGCACGAAGAGCTTGTAGATGCCGAGGTTGGGCGGAACCGTGTCGAGCATCAACTCCGGGTGCCATTGGACCCCGAGCGCAAACTGGTCTTTCGCAATGCTTTCAATGGCTTCCACCACGCCGTCGGGTGACGAGGCTGAAACCAGCAACCCCGGCCCGACGTCCTTCACCGCCTGGTGATGGGTGGAGTTCACCATCAGCTGGCCCTTGCCGCCCACGCACTCCGCCAGCACTGAAGTGTCTTTCACCTCGATGGGGTGCTGCGGCTGGGTGCGATCGTGCTGTTGCTCGTGGGGCCGGGCGGCAGGCAGCTCGGTCGCGATGTCCTGCACCAGGGTTCCCCCGAAGGCCACGTTGAGCAGCTGCATGCCGCCGCAGATGCCGAGCACGGGGAGCTTTCGCTGCAGCGCGATGCGCAGCAGGGCGAGCTCGAAGTTGGTGCGGCCCTGCTTGAGCACGCCCAGGCCCGCCTTCGACGGCTCGCCGTAGGCCTCGGGCGGAATGTCGAAGGCCCCGCCAGTGATCAGCAGGCCCGACACCCGATCGAGGTACTGCTCCATCAGCGCCCGATCGTCCGTGTAGGGGACGAGGAAAGGCAGCCCGCCCGCGCGCAGCACCGCTTCGGCGTAGGCCGCCTTCAGCTCGTACTTCACGAAGGGCGATTCGGGCGTCGCCAGGGTGGCGTCGGGCGTGATCGCGATCGACGGACGCCGGGGGTGGGCATGATGCTTCATCATCTGGCTGCCGAGAATGCCCGGTGCAGTGCGCGAGCGCGAGAAACCACGTCGTCCGCGGTGAGCAGGTCTCCCGCGACCGCCGCTGCCCACGCTCCGGCGCTGGCCACCTGCCCGATCGTCGCCAGCGTGATTCCCGCGATGCCCACCACCGGGAGCGGGGAGCGCGAGGCGATCTGGCCGAAGCGCTCCAGGCCCAGCGGGGCCTGGCCGACGACCTTGGTGGAGGTCAGGAAGATCGGCCCCAGCCCCACGTGATCGGCGCCCAGCCGCTGCGCCCGCTCGATGTCCTGCAGCGAGCGGGTGGTGGCGCCGATGAGCGCGTCGGGCCCCAGCAGCTTGCGGGCGACGTCCACCGGCAGATCATCGGCCCCCAGGTGCACCCCGTGGGCGCCCCCGGCGAGCGCGAGATCGACCCGATCGTTGACGATCACCAGGACCCCGCGCGGCGCCGCCAGCGCCACCACCTCCCGAATGAGGGGAAGCGCGAGCCGGTCGACCGTCTGCTCGAGCCGCAGCTGCAGCACCCCCACGCCCGCGTCGATCACCGCGCGCGCCTTCTCACTCATCGGAAGCGCGGGGCGCACCGAGTCATCGAGCAGGGCATAGAGGCCACGAGGGAGCTTGTGGGGCATGCGCCCCTGCTATAAGCCCAGCGCGTTCGCTGCACCCCTTCCAAGGAGAAGTTCCCGTGTCCGAGTTAGACGTCCGCTATTCCGACAAGCGCACCGCTGAGCGCTACATCAAGCTGGGGATGATCGACGAGAAGGACTACGAGAAGCACCTCAAGGCGCTTCCCGACGTCGCCGAGAAGGGCGAGCGCCTCCAGGCCGAGGCCGACGAGTACATCCTCGACGAGGACCTCAACGAAGGCGCCGAGTAACTCTCATGGCAACGACGGGTGAGACCTTCACCATGCAGGGCGGAGAGCAGCTGACGTTCAGCGCCTTCGTCCTCGGGCTCGCCTCGTCAGCGCTCATTCACCTCGGCGTTCACCAGAACCCGGAGACGGGCGCGGTGAGCGTCGATCTGATGCTGGCGCGTCAGTCCATCGACGTGCTGGCGCTGCTGCGCGAGAAGACGCGCGGCAACCTCTCTGCCGAGGAAGATCAGCTGTTCTCCTCGGTGCTGGCTGACCTGCGGCTGCGCTTCGTCAAGAAGAGCAACGCGAAGGGTTGAAGTGAGCCCCCCGGTCTCCGCCCTCCCCGGCTCCTATCGCTGGGCCCTGGTCACCGCGGTCGTGCTCGGCTTCCAGGTCGCGTTGTCCGCCGGCTTCGACGTGCAAGCCGCCCTCAACCACGACGTGCCGCCGCCGCTCAGCGATTCGCCGTACCCGGGCCTGGGCCTCTCTGCGTTGGCGCAGCGAAACCTGATGCTGGCGGCCTCGTCGGGCTACCAGAGCGCGCTCGAGGCGATGATGCCCTGGCGGGCGATCACCTCGGGCCTGCTCGCCGTGGCGGCGGGGCTCGTCTTCATCATGGCCATGCGGCTGCGAATCTCGCCCGAGGGCCGGGCGGGCACCGCGCTGCTCCTGGGGCGCGCCGCGCTCGCCGCCGCCTTGCTCAGATCGATCGATGGCGCGGAGAACCTGGTGATCGTCCGCACCATGATGGACCAGGTGGGCAAGGCCGTGGTGCTCGAGGGCGTACCGGAAGCCGAGGCCGCGGGCGCGGTCGGCGCTGTGCTGGGCTCGGTGATGACGGGCGGCTGGACCCTGGCGATGGTGGCGGCCTTCGTCACCCTGGGGAACTACTTCCGCTCTGAGACCTTGCGCAGCACCCTGGAGCGCGCCGAGCCCTCCTGAGCGGCGCTCCGCCTCGGTTTACGTGGCGAAGAGCTCGTGTCGTCGAAGGGCTTGAACCCGCTCCGGGAAAAGCTGCCACAGGGGCTTCGGTTCCTGTTGGCGGCCCAGCTCGATCAGAGCCGAAGATTTTCTCGGAATGCGCAGCAGCTCTTCACGGTCGATGCCCAGCACGCGGGCCACGTAGCCCAGCGGCCACTTCTGCTGGAGCTTCTTGAAGGCCCGGTCGTCGTCTTCGTCCTCGGGCAGCTCGGCGTCTTCGTAGCGGAGCATCTCTCCGCCGACCCTTCGCCCGTTGGCGTAGGCGATCACCTGCTCCACCTCGTCGGGATCGAAGGCGTAGGCGTGCACCGTCACCCGCAGGTGCTCAGACAACCGCCGCGCCAGCGCGTGGTGGGTGAGGTACCAGCGCGCGCCCTGCCGCCCGTAGCTGAAGGGGGCGTCCCAGGCGAAGCGCGCGATGCGCGGGCCGCCCAGCACCGTCACCAGGAGCCCCGCATCGTCACCAGACTGTCCGTCTTCCTCGAGCGACTCGCGGGCGATGTGCTGCAGCCACGCCGCGTCCACGTCCGAGTACTGGCACAAATATCCGCCGTGCGATTCCAAGTGGTCCCCCCAAGGGCCGCTTCGGTGAGTGAGTCGCCGCCATTACATGAGCGCTTTCTTCACTACAAGACCGGATAGCCCGGAAGCCCCCGATATCTCTTGGATTTCGTGACGCATTGCGGCGTAATTAGTTCTACTCATCTCATCCAGAGGTCCCCTCCGAACGGTGGGACGCCTTGCGGCAAGGGGTTCGGCCCTTACTTTCGGGACCATGCGGATCGATAAATTTACGCTCAAGGCGCAGGAAGCCATTCAAGAAGGTCAGTCGCTGGCGCGCCGGGCCAACCACGGAAACTACGAGCCGGAGCACCTGCTGCGCGCGTTGCTCGATCTGCAGGACGGCGTGGTGACGCCGATGCTGCAGAAGATCGGGGTCGACCTGAAGCTGCTCTCGCAGCGCCTGGACGACGCCATCTCCCGCTTCTCGGTGATCAAGGGCGCGAGCACCTCGTTGTCCAACCGCATCGTGCAACTCCTCGAGCGCGCGGAGGACGAGGCGAAGGCGCTCAAGGACGAGTTCACCAGCTCCGAGCACGTGCTGATGGCCTTCGCGCAGGACAAGGGCACCGCCGGCGAGCTGCTCAAGTCGGCCGGCGTCACCAAGGACCGTTTGGCGGCGGCGGTGAAGGATCTCCGCGGCAGCTCGCGGGTGACCAGCCAGGACCCCGAGGGCACCTACAAGGCGCTGGAGAAATACGGGAAGGACCTCACCGAGCTGGCCCGCGCGGGGAAGCTCGACCCGGTGATCGGCCGCGACGAGGAGATCCGCCGGGCGATCCAGGTGCTGTCGCGTCGCACCAAGAACAACCCTGTGCTCATCGGCGAGCCCGGCGTGGGCAAGACCGCCATCGCCGAGGGGCTCGCGCGGCGCATCATCGACGGCGACGTTCCGGAAGGCCTCAAGCGCAAGC
>VFKJ01000369.1 GCA_009885595.1 Myxococcales bacterium
CGGTGCCGAAGATCTCAGCAGCACCACCACAGCGGAGGAGCGGCTGGCCATGGTTGGGGAGCTGTCCGCGAGTGCCTGGGCCCTGACTGGCAAGCCGATGCCTGAGTACTCCCGCGCAAACATGCCCGGTCGCGTGCTTCGATCCGATGAGCGTCGAAGGGGGCCTCAACCCCGACTTCCTCGATCTCCTCGAGGTGGAGGCCACCCGCGCAGGAGACGAGACGGCGGCCCGCCTGGCGCGCGCGAGCGCAGCCCTGTGCCTGCCTTTCGAGCTGAGCTGACCTGCCAGCTCGGTGGATGGCCGCGATTCCCCGGGGGTGGCCACACTGCGGGCGTGAGCGCTGCGCATTTTCACTTCAGCGGAGACCTCGCGTTCTTCCGCGGTGAAGCGGTGACGGCGAACTTCGACGACCGCGCCGCCGCGAAGGACGTGCTCGAGGCGCTGGGCGTGCCCCACCCGGAGATCGACCTGGTGCTGATGGACGGCAACCCCCTCGCGCTCGAGGGAAGGATCCGCGACGGGGCCACCCTCGAGATCTTCCCCGCGCGCGGCGGACCGGCGGGCTACACGCGCCTGCTGCCGCCACTGCCCGACGTGCCGCGCTTCGTGCTCGACGGACACCTGGGCCGGCTGGCCTCGCTGCTGCGCATGCTGGGCTTCGACACCGTCTGGGAGCGCAGCCCCGCCGACGAGGCGCTCGCCCAGCGCTCGGCCGCCGAAGACCGCGTGCTGCTCACCCGCGATCTCGGCCTGCTCAAGCGCAGCCTGGTGCAGCGAGGTGCTTTCGTGCGCGCCACCCAGCACCTCGCGCAGGGCCGGGAGATCGTCTCGCGCTTCAAGCTGCAGGCCTCGGCGCGGCCCTTCACCCGATGTCTTGCGTGCAACGGCGTCCTCGCGCCGGTCTCCGAGGCCGAGGCGGCGCTGCGGGTGCCCCAGGGCGTGCTGGAGCGTCACCTGCACTTCCTCGGCTGCGCGGGCTGCAGGCGGCTGTATTGGTCAGGCACCCACCACGCGCAGATGAAGAGCGTGGTGACCGAGCTGCTCCTGGACTGAACCCAGCGACGGCTACACCTTGTTCTCTTTGCGCTTCACGATCCGCTCGAGGTTCCCGCGGTGCGTCCACACCATCGCCAGCAGCAACCCGACGCCGAGCAACGAATACGCGAGCGGCCGGCCCATGAAGAAGCTGCTGATGATGGCCAGCAGCGCGCCCAGCAGCGAACCAATCGAGCTGATTCGGGTCAGCGCGAGCACGAGGACCCAGGTGACGAAGCCGATGGCGGCGGAGATCGGTAGCAGCACCAGCAACACCCCCAGCGCCGTCGCCACCCCCTTCCCGCCCTTGAACTTCAGCCACACCGGGAACACGTGCCCGAGGAACGCCGCGGCGCCGATCGCCACGTGAAGCAGCGGCGCGCCCGGGGCCAGCCACAACCCCAGCAGCACCGGCAGCGAGCCCTTGGCCGCGTCGAGCAGCAGCACCAACGCTCCCAGCTTCTTCCCCGCCACCCGCGCGACGTTGGTGGCGCCGATGTTTCCGCTGCCCTCGGCGCGCACGTCTTTCTTCGCGAACAGCGAGGTGACGATCACCCCGAAGGGAATCGACCCCGAGAGATACCCCAGCGCGACGAGCAGCCAGAGCATCGTCAGCGCCAGCCCAGCACTGCGTACCCGAAGATCACCCAGGCATAGTTGGCGGTGAAGAGAATGAGCCCGGCCCAGCGCGCGCGCCGCCATTCCCGATCATTCATCACCAGCTCAGGCACCGGCACCCGGAAGACGAGGTGCAGCACGCTTCCCACGATCGCCACCGCGAAGAGCGCCGCGGCCACCGTGCCCAGCGGGTTCGCCTCGAGCGCGCCCACCACGTTGAAGTGCGCGAAGCGATCGGCCACCCGCGTCAGCCCGCACCCGGGACACGGAATGCCGGTCACCTTGCGGAAGCCGCAGCCCCAGAAGGGAATGAGCCGGGCGACCGGAATCCACCGCGCGATGGAGAACCCCAGCACCCCAATCAACGCCAACGCGTCGAGCGCGCCGAAGGTGCGGTTTCTGGCGGGGACGATCAGCTGCAAGGCGCGAGGACCGTAGCCGAAAAACGTTTGCCCCTCACCCCGACCCTCTCCCCCGCGGGGGAGAGGGGGACGGGCTGCATGAATTGCGCGCTGCTGCGACTTGCCCGGGACCGCTGCCTTCGGCTACGCCGCGCTCCATGACCACTCTCCTCCTGGCGCTCCTGTTGACCTGCACCCCTGATGGCAAGGGTGGCATGACCTGTAACCACAAGCCGGGCGACGCCGCGGCCGCGAAGGAAGCTGACTGCAATCACCCCCCTGCCGCCGCCGCCCCGGCCGCCGCCGCCGGCACCACGCTGGTCCGCGGGGAGAAGCTCAAGGGCGCCCCGGTGGTCGAGATGGGCAAGCTGCTCGCGTCGCCTTCCGAGTTCGAAGGCAAGACGATCGCGGTCGAGGCGAAGGTGCGCCAGGCCTGCGAGAAGAAGGGCTGCTGGATGGAGCTGGCGGGCGCCGACAAGGGCCCGGGCGTGCGCGTCACCTTCAAGGACTACGGCTTCTTCGTGCCGCTCGACTCCGCGGGCAGCACCGCGAAGGTCGAGGGCGTGGTGAAGGTCGCGATGCTCGACGAGGCCAAGGTGAAGCACTACCAGTCCGAGGGCGCGTCGGTGCCCAAGGGCAAGGACGGCAAGTACCGCGAGGTTCAGCTGGTCGCCGTCGGCGTCGAGCTGCGCAAGTGAGGGTGTAAGCCCTCTCCCCGACCCTCTCCCCCGCAGGGGAGAGGGAGACAGTGGGTGAGCGTTTGCCGCCGTGAGCCGCTCCTACTCAATGCGTGGCGTGATGGGCGCCGCGGACCGCGCGGTGTCACTCGCGCGCGAGGTGATGCTGCGGGAATCCCCCGGGAGCTTCGTGCACGACGTGCAGGACGATCCCCGCTTTCAGCACCGCGGCGTCGATCTCCTGTGGGAACGCCCGGGCCAGAAGGTGCTCGGGGTCGAAGTGAAGGGTGACCGCCAGGGCTTTCGGCGCGGCACCTATTTCTTCGAGCTGATCAGCAACGCCGAGAAGGACTCGCCGGGCTGCTTCCTCTATTCCATCGCTGATCTGCTGGTGTACGTGTTCGTCGACGTGCAGCACGTGCACGTGCTCGAGCTCAAAGCCGTGCGTGAGTGGTTCGTGCCCCGCGCCAGAGAATTCCCGCTCAAGACCGCGAAGACGCGCACCGGCGCCAACCTCTACACCACGGTCGGCGCGAGCGTGCCCTTCCGCGAGGTGAAGAAGGCGGTGCCGGGCGCGGTGGCGGTGCACCTGCCCGCGCCCGCTGTTCGTCGCACCTGACCCCACCGTTCGGGGTTGAGGCCCACCTCAGGCCACTGCCAAGGTGCCGCGCATGAAGCTCCTCCTCGCACTGAGTCTCCTGGGCGCCCTCAGCTCGAGCTGCATCTTCGTTCCCCGGCCGGGCTTCCACCGGGCGGGAGCGGTGCGGCGAGACTGCCCTCCTGCCCATCACTGGGACGGCTACGGCTGCCGCCACAACGGGAACGGGAACGGCAAAGGCAACGGCAACGGCAACGGCCACAAGCGCTGACTACTTCGGGGGCGCAGCCACCTTCGCCATCGCCTTCTTCGCAGCGGCCAGAAAACTGGTGAGCCCCCTGGGGATCTTCTTCATCCCGGGCTGGAGCTCGTAGCGCCCCCCCGCCAGCGGCTCGCCGTTGGTGGCGCGCATCACGGTGACCACCACCCGGGTCTTCGTCTTCGACATCTCCTCGGCGTCGAGGGTGACGATCGCGAGCGCGCCCTTGTCGCGCGCCGCCACGCCCAGGCAGGGGCCGAGCCGACAACCCTCGGGGGGCAGGTCCGCCTCGTCGACCCGCACCGCGCTCACGCCCTCTTTGGTGAGGGCGTCGGTGAGTGACTGGGCGTAGCGCCGCGAGATGTCCTCGTAGATCGCGTCTTCCGAGCTGATGTCGATCACCGCCACCATCGGCGGGGCCTGGCTCAGCGAGATGGCGAGGGCAAACGCGAGCACAGGAGCCTGAAGGAGACCCGCCACGGAAGGCCCCGTCAACAGGCCTGTTTCACCCACCCGAATAGAGGACCTCTCCCCGTGGACAGGCGGTGCGGCCGCTCTTTCGTCTGTTACCTTCAAGGCCCCATGGCCACCAAACATCGCCCCAACAAGGACGACGGCGATACCGGTGTAGCCACTGCGACCCGGAAGAAAGAGCAGCTCAAGAAGCCGCCCCTCTTCAAGGTGGTGTTTCACAACGACAATTACACCACCATGGAGTTCGTGGTGTTCGTCCTGCAGTCGGTGTTCCACAAGACGGAAGCAGACGCGATGTTGATCATGCTGAACGTGCATCGCACGGGGATGGGCGTGGCTGGGGTGTACACGAGAGAGATCGCCGAGATGAAGGTCACCAAGACGCACCAGCTGGCGAAGGAACACGAGTTCCCGCTCAAGCTGTCCATCGAGCCCGAGGAGCCCTGACAGATGGCCTCACCGATCATCGCCAAGGAACTGCAGGCGTCCATCCGCTTCGCGCTCGCCGAAGCCAAGCGGATGCGCCACGAGTACCTGACGCTGGAGCACCTGCTGTTGGGCCTGCTGCGCGACCCACGCACCATCGAGGTGCTCAAGGCCTGCGGCGCGAAGTCCGACCGCCTCAAGGCCCGCCTCGACACCTTCCTCGACGAGACGGTGGAGCGCCTGCCCGACGGCAGCGAGGCCGAGCCGCAGCAGACCATCGGCGTCGAGCGCGTGCTGCAGCGCGCCGCCTTCCACGCGCTGTCCGCGGAACAGAAGGTGATGGATTCGGCCGACGTGCTGATCGCGCTGTTCCGGGAGACCGACAGCCAGGCCCTCTTCTTCCTCAAGGAGGAAGGCATCACCCGCTACGACCTCCTCAACTACGTCAGCCACGGCATCAAGAAGGAGAGCGACGGCGAGAGCGGCCCCAGCGGCGACGAGCGCGAGGGCGTCGGCAGCATGGGCGGTGACGACGACGAAGGCGCGCCGTCGGCGAAGAACCCGCTCGAGGCGTACTGCACCGAGCTCAACGCTGAGGCCGCCAAGGGCCACATCGATCCGCTCATCGGCCGCAAGAGCGAGCTCGAGCGCACCGTGCAGGTGCTCTGCCGCCGCCGGAAGAACAACCCGCTGTACGTCGGTGACGCGGGCGTGGGGAAGACCGCCATCGCCGAGGGTCTGGCGCTGGCCATTCACGAGAAGAAGGTGCCCGCGCCGCTGGCCAACGCGAAGGTGTACTCGCTCGACATGGGCGCGCTGCTGGCGGGCACCAAGTTCCGCGGCCAGTTCGAAGAGCGGCTCAAGGCGGTCTTGAAGGCGCTGCTCACCCACGACGACGCCATTCTCTTCATCGACGAGATCCACACCATCGTGGGCGCGGGCGCCACCTCGGGCGGCTCGATGGACGCGTCCAACCTGCTCAAGCCCGCGCTCGCCTCGGGCAAGCTGCGGTGCATCGGGTCGACCACCCACCAGGAATACAAGAGCAGCTTCGAGCGCGATCGCGCGCTGTCCCGGCGCTTCCAGCGCATCGACATCGGCGAGCCGACGGTCGAAGAGACCGTGCTGATCCTGAAGGGCCTGGCGCCGAAGTACGAAGAGCACCACAAGGTGAAGTACGACGACGACGCGCTGCGCACCGCCGCCGAGATGTCGCACAAGTACGTGAACGAGAAGTTCCTCCCCGACAAGGCCATCGACGTCATCGACGAGTCAGGCGCGATCGATCGCCTGCGCGAGAAGCCCACCAACAAGGTGACCGTCGCCGACGTCGAGGCGGTGGTGGCGCGGATGGCGCGCATCCCGCCCAAGAGCGTGGCGAAGGACGAGCGCGAGCAGCTGCGCAACCTCGAGAAGGAGCTGCGCGCGGTCATCTTCGGCCAGGACAAGGCGATCGACGAGCTGTCGGCGGCCATCAAGCTGGCGCGCTCGGGCCTGCGCACCCCGGAGAAGCCGGTGGGCAACTTCCTCTTCGCCGGCCCCACGGGCGTGGGCAAGACGGAGCTCGCCAAGCAGCTGGCCAAGGTGCTCGGCGTCGAGTTCCTGCGCTTCGACATGTCGGAGTACTCCGAGCGGCACACCGTCTCACGGTTGATCGGCGCCCCTCCGGGCTACGTCGGCTTCGACCAGGGAGGCCTGCTCACCGACGCCGTGCGCAAGGCGCCGCACGCGGTGGTGCTGCTGGACGAGATCGAGAAGGCGCACCCCGAGCTCTTCAACATCCTCCTGCAGGTGATGGATCACGCGACGTTGACGGACAACAACGGCCGCAAGGCCGACTTCCGCAACATCATCTTGATCATGACCACCAACGCCGGCGCGCGTGACCTGAAGAGCAAGTCGTTGGGCTTCGGCGAGCGGCCCACCATCGACATGAGCAAGAGCAAGGAAGCGCTCGAGCGCGCCTTCAGCCCGGAGTTCAGGAACCGCCTCGACGCCACCGTGCAGTTCAGCGGCCTGCCCAAGGACATCATCTTGATGGTGGTGGACAAAGAAGTGCGCGCGCTCCAGGCGCTGCTCATCGACAAGAAGGTCACCATCGCGCTCTCGGAGAAGGCCCGGGAGTGGCTGGGCGAGAAGGGCTACGACCCCGAGTTCGGCGCCCGCCCGCTGGCCCGCATGGTCGATCAGCAGCTCAAGAAGGGCATGGCCGAGGCGCTGCTCTTCGGGGCGCTCAAGAACGGCGGCAAGGCGTTCGCCGACGTGAAGGCCGACGGCTCGGGGCTCGACCTCACCTTCACGACTGCCGAGGCCTAGCGAAGCGGCGGCGAAAGGGTCATATTTCTGACCGGAGGTCAGAATGACCCGTTCGCTCAGCATCGCCCAGTTGAAGGCGCACCTCTCTGAAGTCGTGGGGGAGGTGCAGCACACCCGCACCCAGATCGTCATCGAGAAGCACGGAAAGCCCGTGGCGATGCTGGTGCCTCTCGCCGGCTCCCGCCCTGCCGGCCTTTTGGGACTGGTGGGCGCCTTCGAAGACGCCCCAGAGTTCGGCGAGGCGCTCCGGGCCATCGTGAAAGGCCGGAGGAAAGAGGGCCGCCGCAAGGTGCCGAGCCTCAAGTGAGGTATCTCTTCGACACCGATGTGATCTCGGCCCTGCTCCGCCGGGACCCGCTGACGAGGCTGCGCCAGCGGATCGCGCGCGTTCCTGCCCGAGACCAATGCACCACGGCGATCACCCTCGCCGAGCTGAGCTACGGCGCCTACAAGGTCGGGAAGCTCGATCTCTACGCGCGAGTGCGCGCGATCCTCAACGAGCTCGAGGTCCTCAGCTTCGACCTCGCGGCCGCGGAGCAGTACGGCCCACTGCGGGCTCGGCTCGAGCGCAGCGGCCGGAAGCTCGACGAGGCGGACCTGCGCATCGCCAGCATCGCCCTGGTGCACGACTGCACGCTGATCACCGGCAATGTGCGCCATTTCGCCCGGATCGAAGATCTCAGGGTCGAGAACTGGCTCGAGGACTGACGGGCCCCAGGTGACGTGCTAGAGCGCGGGCCCGTGAAGCACGCGCCCCCCCCGCAGGAGAACAAACCGCTGACCGGCAAGGCGGCCTTCTTCGACATCGACGGCACGTTGATCAGCACCAACGTGGTGCACGCGTACGGCTACTACGCGATGAACGAAGGCAGCGTGCCGGGCATCGTGCGGCGCACGCTCGCCACCGTGGCCCAGATTCCCCTCTTCAGCGCCCTCAACTTCGTCGACCGGAAGATCTTCAACGAGTACTTCTACCGGCAGTACGAGGGCCTCACCGAGGACCGCCTGCTGACCCTCACCGAGGATCTCTTCGAGGACGTGGTGAAGCCCGCCATCTACCCCAAGGCGAGAGATCTCATCGACGAGGCGCGGCGCGCGGGGTGCCGGGTGGTGCTGGTGACCGGCGCGCTCGACTTCACCATGCGGCCGCTGGCCCGCCACCTGGGCGCCGACGACATGATCGCCAACCGCATGCAGTTCGTCGGCGGCATCGCCACCGGCAAGGTGATCCCCCCGATCATCGAGGGCGCGAACAAGGCCAACGTCATCCGCGAGTACTGCGAGACGCACGGCATCTCGCTGATGAAGAGCTACGCGTACACCGACAGCTCCTCTGACTACGCGATGCTCACCGTGGTGGGCCGCCCCACGGCGGTGAACCC
>VFKJ01000816.1 GCA_009885595.1 Myxococcales bacterium
CGGCGCAGCACCGCGCGAATGCGGGCGACCAGCTCGCGGGTGCTGAAGGGCTTGGCCACGTAGTCGTCGGCGCCCGTCTCCAGCCCGGTGATGCGGTCGACCTCGTCGGCGCGCGAGGTGAGGAAGATGACGGGCACCTTCGAGGTCTGGCGCAGCCGGCGGCACAGCTCGAGCCCGTCCAGCTCGGGCATCAGCACGTCCAAAACAGCGAGGTCGAAGCGGCCGGCGAGGAAGCGGCTCAGCCCTTCGCGTCCGTCGCGCGCGGTGACCACGTCGAAGCCTTCCTCAAAGAGCGCCGCGGCGAGCACGCCCACGAGCGCCGCGTCATCGTCAACCAACAGCAGCGATGGCCTGGCCACGGGCCGCACTGTGGCACGTCCTCCTTCTTCCGCGTTCTCCTCCTGGCGTGAGCTGCCGTGATGAGCCTCCTGAGAGGGCGTGAGCAGGAGAGGCTCACGGCGTGGCGCCCTCAGGCCAGTGCACTCGGCGCCGAAGCTTGTCTGTGGGGATGAACGGACAGAGAGTGCCTCATGCCGCGCGCGCTCTTGCAGCTCCTGCTCCCGATGTCTGTGCTGTGGCTCCCGGCCTGCGGGGGCGAGATCGTGAGCAACCGCTGCCTCACGCTCGAGGACTGCGGCCAGGGCGCCGACCGCTGCACCAACGGCGCCTGCCAGTGCGGCACGGGAGGCCTGTGCGCGCCCGGAGTGAGCTGCGGACCTGAAGGCTGCGGCACCACCACCTGCACCCCGGGCTGCGCGGGCCGGTGCGCGGGTGAACCCGACGGCTGCGGCGGCACCTGCGCGGGCAACGCCTGCTGCACTCCCAACTGCACCAACGCGTGCGCGGGCGGGAGCGACGGCTGTGGCGGCACCTGCGCGACCAGCACCTGCACCGGCTGCTGCAGCGGCACCAGCTGCCAGCCGGGCACCGCCGCGGCCGCCTGCGGAGCGAACGGGGCCGCCTGCGTCGACTGCCTCACCCGGTCGCCTGGCCAGCTGTGCCGCGCAGACGCCGCCTGCGGCCCGGCGATCGGCACCAACCTCTCCGGGATGGAGTGGACCCGGCCCAGCCTCCGCTACGGCCTGAGCACGTTGCCGAACCTCAACTTCACCGTGCCGCGCAGCGCCGACGTGGCGTACCTCGCGGCCAACGGCTTCACCCGCAACCGCCTGCCCATTCAATGGGAGCTGCTACAGCCGATGCTCGACAGCACGGTGGCGGACGCCGCGGCGCGCGCGGCCATCGGCGAGCCGGGCGCCTTTCACGCGACCTACGAGTCGTACATCACCGACGTGCTCGACGCGCACGCCGCGGCAGGCGGCAAGGTGATCATCGACCTGCACAACTACTGCCGGTACCAGGACTTCAAGTTCCAGCCGAACGGCGCCGTGCCTGGGTTGGTGGTGGCGGGCGACCCGCTGCTGCGGCCGTACACGACCGATGGCTCGCAGGTGCAGGTGCGCATCTGCGCGCTCGCCGCGGGCGCCACGCTCACCCGCGCCAACTTCGCCGACTTCTGGACGCGGGTGGCGCGCAAGTGGAAGGACCACCCGGGCCTCGGCGGCTACGGGCTGATGAACGAGCCGCACGACCTGCCGGTCCCCGGGGGCACCGAGCCCTCCAGCGGCGGAGAGGACCTGACCATCTGGCCCGCCTTCGCCCAGGCGGGCATCGACGCCATCCGCGCGGTGGACGCCACCAACCCCATCTACGTGTCCGGGAACGGCTGGGACTCGGCGATGGCGCTGGCCACCCAGAACCCCGGCTTTCCTCTCGACGGCGGGAGCCTCATCTACGAGGTGCACCTGTACCTCGACGCGTTCAGCAACGGCTGGGCGTTCGA
>VFKJ01001163.1 GCA_009885595.1 Myxococcales bacterium
CCGCGTGCACCACCGGTCCCACCAGGTGGGTGAACGACTCCGGCTGGAGAAGAGTGATGTTCGCCCCGCCCTCGACCACCGGACCCCACGCGAACGCGGGAAAAGACAGGACGGCCCAGGAGAGCAGCAGCGAGCGGATCGTCAAGATGGCCTCGGCGCTGCGGCGCGCCAATTCGACACAGCCCCTCACCCTAACCCTCTCCCCGCTGCGCAGGGAGAGGGGATCACCGGGCCCAGCTCTGCGCGGCCTGGGCGATGCGCGGCAGGTTCGACTCGACAGAGCTGGCGTCCCAGTGCGGCGGGCGCAGCGACGGCAGGAAGCTCGTCGAGGCCATGTTGTCCTTCCGGGTCGAATACACCACCGACACCGGCCGCAGGAAGGTGCGCTCCACCGCCAGCTGCAGCGCCCAGATGGTGAGCGGATTTCCCGAGACGAGGTAGTGCAGGCCCGGCGCCTTCCCTTCCATCGCCATGAAGCGGCCCACGTCGGGGGCGGAGACGAAGTCACGCTGCGTCGACGCGTGCCCGGTGATCAAGGTGGGCCGATGCCTCAGCGCGTTGATCACGAGCGTCGAGATGAGGCCCAGCCGGCGTTCCGGAACTGGCGGGCCGTACACGCTCGAGAGCCGATAGATGAACTTCGCCCCCACCTTCGACGCGGCGAGCGCCTGCTCCTGCTTCAGCTTGAGGGCGGCGTAGGGCCGCGCGGTGGTCACCGGCTCGGCCGAGCTCACCAGCAGCTGTCCCTCGTGCAGGCCGCCCGCGGAAGAGGCGAGGTGAAACTCGCGCGGGAACTCGAGCCGCTCCGCCCAACGCAGCGCCAACTCGAAGCACTCCAGCTCGCCGGCGCACTGCGCCGCGTCCGACCCGAACCCCGAACGCCCCGCGCACCAGAACACCCGCACCCGCGCAGGCGGCCGGCGCTGCAGGGCCGCGCTCGCCTGGACCAGCGAAGCGCCGAGGTCATTCCAATTCGTGGGGTTCAGCGCGTCCTCGAGCGGCGGACTCCCTGGGAGCAGCCGCGCCGCCGAGGCGACCTGCTCTCCGATGAGGCCCACACCGAGGATGAGGTCCGCCACTTCGCCAACCTCGGAGGACCGGTAAATCAGCCTCACGCAGAGACCTTCTCGGGCACCTGCTCGGGCACGCTCGTCTTCCACAGCTCGTCCCGGCTGCGATCGACGATGAAGAACGCGGGGTGGCCCTGCGCGCGCGTGAGCATGGTGGAGAGCCGCTCGAGGATGAGCCCGAGCAGGAACAGGGTCAGCCCCCCGAAGAACGCGGTGGTGACGAACAACGACGTCCACCCGCGCACCGGCACGCTCTCGGGGCTGATCAGCTTCTCCACCGCCAGCGCCACCCCCAGCAACCCGAAGCCCGCCGAGGTCGCGAACCCCGCCAGCATCACGTAGCGGAGCACCGTGAGGTGGTAGCTCATCAACAACCGCCGCAGGTGCGTGAGCAGCGAGCGCAGGGTGTAGCCGGAGCGTTGACCCTGCCCGCGTGGATCCTTGAGCGCGAGGTCGACCGCGCAGATGCGGTTGGTGAACCAGCGCAGCGCCACGTCGAGGTACACGTCGTAGCTCGCCAGCGCCCCGGCCGCGCGCGCCACCCCGCCCCTGATCAACCGGAAGCTGTTGAACATCGGCACGAACTCGTCGCCCACCAGGAACGCCACCAGCCGCTTGGCCCAGCGCGACGAGGCGTCCCGCCACCCCGCGGCGTGCACGCCCGAGAGCGGCCGCGCGTAGCAGAGGTCGAAGCTCTTCGGCACGGTGGCCTCGAGCAGCGCGATGACGCCGAGCGGATCGTGCTGACCGTCTTCGTCCATGGTGACCACCCAGTCTCCCGAGGTGTGCAGCATTCCCGCCGCGGTGGCGCTGTGCTGCCCCATGTTCTTTCCCAGGTGCAGCACCGTCATCCACGGCCGGGTGGCGGCGAGCTCTTGCAGCACCTGCGCGGAGCCGTCGATGGGCTCGTCGCACACGAAGATCGACTCCACGTGGCGAATGGGCGTGCGCTCGAGCTGGGCGCGCAACGCTTCCTGGCGCTCGACCAGCGCGGGGAGGAACCGCTGGCCGCTGTACACGGGCACCACGATGGAGAGCGAGAGGGACGCGTTCATCTTCGGGGTGCGCTGTACCACGCCCGGCGAGCCTGTCTTCCTCGAGCGGAGTTTTCACCCGGGCGATCGACTACAAGCCTCCCTGTCCATGCGTCTCTCCCTTCGCTTCGTCGCCACGCTCGTGCTGTTGGCTGGCTGCGAGCTCAGCCCGCCGTCCCCGCCCCTCTCGACCCCCGACGCGCTGTGGAACGACGCGAAGGAGCGCCCTCAGCTGCTGGGCGGACCGCTCTTCAGCGGCGAAGGCGACCTCGAGGCCACCGCGCGCGCCTTCCTCGACAGCCGCGAGGCCGAGTTCCACCTCGACGCGCCGGGCAGCTCGCTCGTGCTCTCCACCACGCGCGTGGGCCTGGCCGGCACCTACCTGCGCTTTGCCCAGCAGCAGCGCGTGGGTGAAGCGACGCTGCCCGTCTTCGAAGGCGAGGTCATCGTGCTGGTGCACGACGCCGGCGACCGCCGCGAAGTGCGCGCGGTGAACCTGGAGCACCACGACGCAGCGGCCACCGTCGTCGACACGTCAGACCTCGGCGCCGCGTTCGCCATCGCCCGCGTGCAGGCCACCGCCCCCGACGCTTCCGAGCCGCGCGCGACCCGGGGCGTCTTCGTGTCGAAGGAGGGCCTGGCGCGCGTCGCCTGGCAGGTGAAGCTCTCCACCCAGACGCCGCCACACGACTGGACCGTGTACGTCGACGCCGCCACCGGAGACGAGCTCGCCCGCCGCGACGGCGTGCGCTTCATCGACGGCACGGCTTACGTGTTCGACATGAGCCCGGTCGCCTCGACGGGGAACACCTCGCTCCTCGACGGCAGCGGCGCCACCACGCCCGCGCTCGACGCGGCGCGCTTCCTGGTCACGCTGCCGCGGCTCGACGGCTCGGGCAACACCCGCGGCCTCTTCGCCGACGTGCACCCGCGCACGCTGGGGCGGGTCAACTCGAGCACCAACGACTTCCTCTTCTCCCGCGACGCGCTCGGCTTCGAGCAGGCGAACGTCTACTTCCACCTCGATCGCAGCCAGGCCCGCATTCAGTCCCTGGGCTTCACCAACGTGAACAACCGGGTGCAGGAAGCCATCGTCGACGCGCAGACCGCGGACAACTCGTTCTATTCGAGCAACAACCTGCGGCTGAACTTCGGCACCGGCGGCGTGGACGACGCGGAAGACGCCGACATCGTCTGTCACGAGTACGGCCACAGCATTCAAGACGACCAGGTGCCCGGCTTCGGCGGCGGAGACGAAGGCGCCATGGGTGAGGGCTTCGGCGACTACCTCGCCGCCTCGTTCGCCCTGGCGCTGGCGCCTGACGCGGGGCACGCGCAGCTGAGCGACCCCGCGTGCGTGGGCGATTGGGACGCCATCTCGTATTCGACGACCACCCCGAAGTGCCTGCGCCGGGTCGACGGCACCAAGCACTGGCCCGAAGCCGACGAGAGCGAGGTGCACGCGGACGGCGAGGTGTGGTCCGCGGGGCTGTGGGACCTGCGCAGCGCGCTCGGTGGAGATCTCACTGATCGGCTCGTGCTCGAGGCGCACTTCCTGCTCGGGCAGAGCAGCACCTTCTCCACCGCGACGCAGGCGTTGCTCACCGCCGACCTCAACGTGAACGCGGGCCTCAACCGCACCACCATTCGCCGGAAGCTGATCAAGTACGGCCTCACCCGCGCGCTCACCGCCCCCGCGCCCAGCGGGCCGGTCACCAGCTTCCCAGTGTCGATCGGCCCCCGGCGCGACGCGGCCGGGAACTACGCTGCAAACACCGACGAGGTGAACACGCTCACCGTGCCGGGCGCGACGGCGCTGCTGGTGCACTTCACGCAAGTCGAGCTCGAGACCAACAACTCGTGCATGTCGAGCAGCTGCGACAACATCTACCTCACCAACCGCGCGGGAGACTTGTTCCAGGTGGTGACGGGCCTTCAGTCGAACGTGTCCTCGGTGGCGGTGGTGGGCGACACCGTGAACATCCGCCTGGTGAGCGACCCCTCGCAGCAGCGCTTCGGGTACCACGTCGATCGCATCGACGCGCTCGGCGTGGTGGGCGATGCGGGCGTGCTCTTCGACGGTGGGCTCGACCTCATCGATGCGGGCGCGCCGCCTCCGCCCTTCGATGCCGGTCCGCCTCCGGTGCCGCCGGATGCGGGGACGCGCGATGCGGGCATCGTTCCCATCGGCACTGATGCGGGAACGCCGACGGATGGCGGCGTGCGCTTCACCAAGACGCTCCAGGCCGTGGGTGTCGAGCGGTTGTCACCTGCGCTCACCCGCGGCTGTGGGTGTGGTGCGGCCACGGGCCTCGAGGCGTGGGCTGGGCTGGCGCTGCTGGGGGCGCTGACCCGCCGGCGCCGCGGCCCCCGCTGAACGGTTCTTCCGCGGCACTCGAAGCGCAGACCCAGCGTGCTATGGGCCACGGGCTCCCGCTGCACGCTGAGGTCCACCTTGGGTTTCCTGGGTTCGTTGTTCAAGAAGAAGGCTCCCGCCACCCGTCCCGCGCCGCCGCAGGTCCTCTCGTGGCGCGTCACCACGGTCACCAGGGAGACCCCGTCCACCATCAGCTTCGAGGTCGACGGCACCCTGGACTTCAAGGCGGGCCAGTTCGTGCTGCTGCGCCCGACCGCCGCGCTGCCGTGGCGCGCGTATTCGTTCAGCCGCGCGCCGGGCCTGCCGCTGCGCCTCACCGTGAAGAAGGTGAAGGACGGCCAGGTCTCGACTCACCTCACCGAGAAGCTCGCCGTCGGCGACCTGCTCGAGGTGAAGGGCCCTTACGGGCACTTCGTGTTGCCCTCGTCGTTCACGCGCGCGCTCTTCATCGCGGGGGGCAGCGGCGTCACTCCGTTCCTCTCGATGCTGCAGGAACAGCAGAAGGCGGGCTGGCCCACGCCCATCTCGCTGCTCGACTTCAACCGCACCGGCGTGGAGCAGATCCTCAAAGCCGAGCTCGACGCGTTGATAGCCAGCAGCGGCGGCAAGCTGGAGATCGTGCACGTGCTCGACGACGCGCAGGCAGGTCCGAAGGGCCCGCCCTCGAAGGACGTGCTCGGCGCGCTGCTCGCGGGGCAGGCGCAGCCCGACGTGGTCGCGATGTGCGGCCCGCAGCCGATGATGGATCTGGCCCGCGAGGCGGTGCACGCGCGCTTCCCCGGCGTCACGGTGCTCGAAGAGAAGTTCACCATGTCGCACGAAGAGAGCGGCAGCGGCGCGACGGTGACCGTCGAGCTGGTGCAGGACGGGAAGAGCAAGCCGTTCCCCGTGAAGGATGGCGAGCACGTGCTCGCGGCCGCTCGGAAGGCCGGGCTCAACCTGTCGGCGGGCTGCGAGATGGGCGCGTGCGGCGTGTGCCGGGTGAAGGTGCTGTCGGGGGAGATTCACATTCCCGACGACGCGTGCCTGTCTGATGGCGAGAAGGCCGACGGCTACGCGCTGGTGTGTGTCGGGACGGCGAAGGGCAATTGCCGCATCGAGCCTGCGCCCTGAAGTCCGGACGGGGGCGTGAACCTCAGTTTTGGCGAGGAGAAGGCGTGCGCGATCGGGCGGCGGGTGTTGCGCAGGAAAGGCTGACAGCCTCGGCGAAGGCGGTCGGGTCTCGGCTCTCGGCGGTGCCTCGTGCGCACGGGCCCCTCACTGTGTGGCTCTCTTTGACCTGGTGACGTCAGCTTCGATTCGGTGAGCGTTCAGCAGCGAGTCGTGGAGGACCGTGCGCGTCGCGTGATGAGGTCGGGGGTCGGGACCTCTTTCCTGGGGCGTCATGGACCATTACCAAGGTGTCATGGTGCAGCCGCAGGCGAGGACCCCTCCGATCACCGGGTGCTCCAACGGCGTCATGGACCATGACACCTTGGTAATGGTCCATGACGCCTCGAAAAAGGCGACCCCGACCCGACCTCACTCTTGCGCGTCTTGAGGCCTGGGCCCCTTGAATTCGGGAAGCGACTGCGCCCCGTGAGCGCCCTCGCCGCGCGCTGAGGGCCTCTTCGAGGCGAGCAACTCAGCGAACCCGGAACCGCCGAGGCATCCCACGAAACCACTCAGGAACCCAGGTAGTCGCCGAGTCCCGGCGGTAGCGGCGCTCGCTCCCCGTAGGCTTCTGCCACCGAGACCCGTGGCGAGCCTGAAGCGACCCAGACCACGCCATCTTCGCGAATGGTGAATCCGACGAGCATGCCGCGGTCGAAGATTTGGAGATCGTGCCACGACCCCAAGGGCGTCTCAAGAAGGCTGGCGAAGGTCGTGAACACGGACGGCAGGTGCGGGCAGTTCGCGAGAATCGCCTGCGCTTTCGTGCCCGGGAAGCGGTGGACGACCGAGGGATCCCTGACGTCGCAAAGGGCCGAGAGGCTGCTCCAACGCGTCTTGAGCGTCGCCAGGCGCTTCCCTCCGCGTTTCACCTCGTTGGCGGAAGGGAGATCCCGCACCAGCATCACCACCGCCAGTTGATGCGCGCCCCACGCGGGTGGAAGCGTCGCGCCCAGTTGAGCCGGCTCGAGCAACGTGTAGTTGTCCGCCGAGAAGCCATGCATTGGTCAGATGGGGGTGTAGGGGGAAGGGGGGCGATTGTAGTTCCCAGGATAGGGAATCGGAAGCGGGCTGACCCATTCCCAGACATCGGAATCGGTCATCTCGAGCCGGGCACGTCGGCGGTGAGCGCGAACGCGGCCGCGATCTACTCGGAGAGCCTGAGCTACGACGACGCCGGCCGGATCAGCGTGGTGGGGGAAGTCATCGAGGGCGTGCCGGTGCAGTGGGTGTACGGCTACGACAAGCGGGGCCAGTTGATCTCGGCGGCGAAGAACGGCGCCGCGCCCACGACCTGGACCTACGACGGCAACACAGGCTGAAGACGAAGGGCTCCACCGTCTTCGAGTGGGACGCGCTGGGCGGGCGGGAGACGAAGACTGATCCTGCGCGTCGAAAATGGAGACGACTCCGTCCTCGGTCAGCCGGTTCCCGTTCAGCGTCAAGTTGCCCCACGCGTCGTAGTCGAGCCGCTGGGCTCATAGACGCCACCCGCGAACGCGAAGGGCTGGAAGTCAGGACTGCTATTCCGTCTCCATCGGGGTCGTACGCCACACTCTCGACCTCGATCAGGAATGCGTTGAGCGCTCGTAGTCACGAAAACCGAAGTGGGTCAGCCTGGTGTCGGAGTAGCTCGCTGCGAAGCTTTGTTGGCGAGCCTCGCCGTATTGGTTTGGGGTGACTGTGGTGATGACGCTCCCCACCGTGATGGTGGAGAGCTGTCCCGTTGCAGGCAGCCGAGTCAGGGTCGCTGCGCCCGCCTGCGTCAGCAACGAGTCGCCGTCGTACCCGTAGGTGATGGCGGCGCCATTGATGCTGTGCGTCGCCGGCCGGAAGTCGGAGTCGTAGGTCCACCGGCTGGTGGATGGGGCCACCCCGATCGCCCGCTCCTCCTGGAGCAGGAACCCGTCGTAGAGCCACTCGAGCCGCTGGGTTCCCCGGGTCAGCGTGCGCACCTGGCCGGTAGCCGGCAGGTAGGTGAAGTCATTGACCCACCACGGCGTGGTGACCTGCGTCACCCTCCCCGACGGCTCTCGCGTCATCACGGTTTGGCTCGAGTCGGAGTGGCCGGAGCGCGTCATCAAGCCGTCGAGATCCCAGGTCATCGTCTCGTCGGCGACCCCGGGAACGGCAGGCGGGGAATACGTCGTCGTCTGATTCGCTTGGTCGTAGACGAAGCGATGGGTGCCTGCGTCCGGAAGCGTGAAGCGGGTGAGTTTGCCGGCAAGGTCGTGCGCGACGTCG
>VFKJ01000990.1 GCA_009885595.1 Myxococcales bacterium
CGACCGGCGGCGGTGGCGGCAGCGCGACCGGCGGCGGTGGTGGCAGCGCGACCGGCGGCGGGGGCGCGACCGGCGGCGGTAGCGGCGGCCCCCAGACGTTGCTCATCAGCCAGGTCCAGACGCGCGGCGACATGGGCGGCAACGACGAGTTCATCGAGCTCTACAACCCCGGCGGCACCCCCGTGCTCTTCGACAGCACCTGGAGCGTCGCCTTTCGCAACGCGATGGGGACCTGCGGCACCAACGCTAAGACCGAGCGCACCACGGGCACGGGTCAGCTCGTCCCCGGGCACGGGTACCTGCTGCTGACGAACAGCAGCTACAACGGCGCGGTGGCCACCGATGGCAGCTACTCGCTCGGGCTGACCGACTCCGGCAGCCTGGTGCTGCGTCACGCAGGCACCCTGGTCGACGCGCTGTGCTTCCAGTTCGACGCGGCGACGCTCACGGCGCTCACCACCTGCTCGCCCGCCTACGTCTGCGAGGGCGCCCCGCTGCTCAACCCGCACAACAACACCACCACCTCGAACCAGGACACCGGCCTCGCCCGGCGCTCCGGCAACCTGGACACCCAGGACAACAGCGCCGCCTTCCTCGTCACCTCCCAGTCGAACCCGCGCAACCGCTACAGCGTGTCTGCGCCCTGAGCGAACGCCGCCCGCGCAGCGCCCTGAGCAGATCGTGCAGGCCGGCACCCTCACCGGTATGAGGCCCGCCATGCCTGACGGTACCCACACCACGTTCTGTCGAATCTGCGAGGCCCTGTGCGGCCTGCAGGTCACCGTGGAGAACAACCGCGTCACCCAGATTCACCCCGACAAGCAGCACCTCACCACCGGCGGCTTCTCCTGCCCCAAGGGGCTCAAGCAGGCGCAGTTCTACGACTCGCCCGATCGCCTCCAGTACCCGATGAAGCGCACCGGCACGAAGTGGGAGCGCGTCTCGTGGGATCAGGCGCTCGAGGAGATCGGCGCCAAGGTGAAGCAACTGCGCGGCGATCACGGCCCGGACAGCCTCGGGCTCTACGTGGGCACCGCCGCGGGGTTCGGGGTGCTGCACCCGGTCTTCGCGCAGGGCTTCATGACGGGCGTGGGCAGCAAGTCGATGTACGCGTCGGCGACGCAGGACTGCTCGAACAAGTTCGCGGTGGCGCGGGAAATGTACGGCTTCCCCTTCACCCAGCCCTTCCCCGATCTCGAGCACACCCGCTGTCTCATCATCGTGGGCGCCAACCCGGTGATCTCGAAGTGGAGCTTCCTCCAGGTGCCCAACCCCGGGCGCACCCTGCAGCAACTCCGCGCCCGCGGCGGCAAGCTGATCGTGGTCGACCCGCGCAAGACCGAGACCGCGAAGCTCGCCTCTCAACACCTCTTCATCCGCCCCAACACCGATCCGTGGTTCTACCTCTCGTTCTTGAACGAGCTGGAACGCCAGGGCGGCGTGCGCCGCGAGCTGGCGGAGTCGATCTCCGAGGGCATCGACGAGCTGCTGGCGCTGGCCCGCGCCTGGCCCGCGGAGCGC
>VFKJ01000155.1 GCA_009885595.1 Myxococcales bacterium
GAAGCCGGCGTACCGTTCTTCTCGATCTCCGGTTCCGATTTCGTCGAGATGTTCGTCGGCGTCGGCGCATCCCGCGTGCGCGACATGTTCGAGCAGGGCAAGAAGAACGCGCCCTGCATCATCTTCATCGACGAGATCGACGCGGTCGGTCGCCATCGCGGCGCAGGCCTTGGCGGCGGCAACGACGAGCGCGAGCAGACCCTCAACCAGCTGCTGGTCGAGATGGACGGCTTCGAGTCGAACGAGGGCGTGATCATCATCGCGGCCACCAACCGGCCCGACGTGCTCGATCCCGCGCTGCAGCGCCCGGGTCGCTTCGATCGCCGCATCGTGGTGCCGCGCCCCGATCTGAAGGGCCGCCTCGGCATCCTCAAGGTGCACACCCGCCGGGTGCCGCTGGCCGAAGAGGTCGACCTCGACATCATCGCCCGCGGCTCGCCCGGCATGACCGGCGCCGACCTGGAGAACCTCGTCAACGAAGCGGCCCTCTACGCCGCCCGAAACAACCGCGAGCGCGTCACCAAGATCGACTTCGACCAGGCGCGCGACAAGGTCGTCATGGGGCCCGAGCGCCGCTCGATGATCATGAGCGAAGCGGAGAAGCGGAACACCGCCGTGCACGAGGCGGGTCACGCGCTGGTGGGCAAGCTGCTGCCCGGCTGCGATCCCGTGCACAAGGTCACCATCATCCCCCGCGGCCAGGCGCTGGGCCTGACCTGGTCCTTGCCGGTGGAAGACCAGCTCAACCGCTACAAGAAGGAGCTGATGGACGATCTGTGCATGATGCTCGGCGGCCGCATCGCCGAAGAGCTCGTGTTCGGAGAGCTGTCGGCGGGCGCTTCCAACGACATCGAGCGGGTGACCGCGCTCGCCCGCGCCATGGTGACCCGCTGGGGCATGAGCGAGAAGCTGGGGCCGCTGGCCTTCGGCGCCCGTGACGGAGAGGTCTTCCTGGGGCGCGATCTGGGCAACCGCCCCGACTACTCCGAAGAGACCGCGCGGCAGATCGACCTCGAAGTGCGCGGCATCGTGATGGGCTCGTACGAGCGCGCGAAGAAGCTGGTGCACGAGAACCTCGACACCCTCAAGCGCATCAGCGAGGCGCTGATGGAGTACGAGACCATCGACGCTGCCGACCTCGAGATGCTGATCGCCGGCACGCCGCTGACCCGGGAGAAGCCGCCCCCGCGCGTCACCTCCGCGCCGCCCAAGGACGAGAAGAAGAAGGACAAGCGCATTCTCGACGCGCTCGACGGCCTCCCGGGGAAGATCGAACCCGGCACCGCCTGAGGCACCTGGAGGGGAAAAGATGATCTGGGCACGCCCGCTGGCTCGCGCAGACTCGGCTGCCTCCCTGTGGATTCGCTCGAGCCTCACGCCTGAAGGGGTGGGGCTCGTTCGCTCGGGGCTGGAGTCGCACGCGCTGGTGACCGGCCTCACCGAACCGACCCGCGAGCTGCTCGCCGAGCTGGTGGGCGCGGCCTGGGCGGGTGGGGCGGGGGACGCCGCGGTCATTCGCTATTCCAGGCTCGCGGTGGAGAACTGGTTCGGACGGCTGGGCCTGAGCGAGCTGGGGGTGGCCCTGAGCCGGCTGTTGTTGTGCGAGCACGCGCCTGCCGTGACCCGGCTGGGCCCGCACAAGTTCGAGTGGGGCCGCCGAACGCGGGTGATGGGCATCGTCAACGTCACGCCCGATTCCTTCAGCGACGGCGGAGAACACGCCGACACCGCCTCCGCCATCGCGCATGGGTTCGCGCTGCTCGACGCGGGCGCAGACGTGATCGACGTGGGGGGCGAGTCGACCCGGCCCGGTGCGCCGCCGGTGAGCGAAGACGAAGAGCTGCGCCGGGTGCTGCCCGTGATCGAAGGCCTGCGCGCGAAACACCCCGAGGTGGTGCTCTCGATCGACACCCGGAAGGCGGGGGTGGCCCGCGCGGCCATTCGGGCAGGGGCGCTGCTGGTCAATGACGTCTCCGGGTTGCGCGACGACGCGATGCTCGAGGTGGTGGCCAGCACCGGCGTGTGCGCGTGCGCGACGCACATGCTGGGCACCCCCCCGACCATGCAGCACGAGCCGCGGTACGACGACGTGGGCTCGGAGATCCTCGACTCGCTGGAGCTCTCGTTGCGGCGGGCCGAGGCGCGCGGCATCGCGCGTGATCGGCTGTGGGTCGACCCGGGCATCGGGTTCGGCAAGACGGCCGAGCACAACCTCTTCCTCCTGAGACGGGCAGGCGATCTGCGGTTGTTGGGGGCCCCGGTGCTGATCGGCGTGAGCCGCAAGGCGTTCCTGGGAGGGCTTCTCGGGGGCAAGCCTCCCGCTGAACGGGGTATCGCCAGCGCAGCCGCGGCGGCCGCTTTGGCGGTCGAAGGCACCGTGGACATCGTGCGCGCGCACGACGTCACCCAGACGCGCGACGCGCTGGCCGTGGCCGACGCGATTCGCCTCGCCCGGAACGGGGGAGCCCGCTTCGGCAGCTGATTCAGCCGCTGCGCTGTCTGGTACAAGCCGCCGCATGAGCAGCAGCGACTCCATGCACCCGAGGTTGTTTGGCACCGACGGCGTTCGCGGCGTGGCCAACGTCTTCCCCATGACCGCGGAGATCTCGATGCAGCTGGGTCGAGCGCTCGCGTACATCATTCGCAACGGGGAGCACCGCCACCGGGTGATCATCGGCAAGGACACAAGGCTCTCGGGCTACATGATCGAGCAGGCGCTGGCGTCGGGCATCATGTCCATGGGCGTCGACGTGGTGCTGGTCGGCCCCATGCCCACGCCCGCGGTGGCCCACCTCACCAGCTCGATGCGCGCTGACGCCGGCGCGGTGATCTCCGCCAGCCACAACCCCTACCAGGACAACGGCATCAAGTTCTTCTGGCGTGACGGCTTCAAGCTGCCCGACGAGACCGAGTCGAAGATCGAGCAGCTGATCTTCCAGAAGTCACTCGACTCGCTGCGGCCCACCGCCACGGCCATCGGCGGCGCCGTGCGGCTCGACGACGCGCAGGGCCGCTACATCTCGAAGGTGAAGAGCACCTTTCCCCCTGAGCTGACCCTCGAGGGGATCACCCTGGTGATCGATTGCGCGAACGGCGCGGCCTACAAGGTCGCCCCCACCGCGCTGGAAGAGCTGGGCGCGAGGGTGATCGAGATCGGGGTGACCCCCGATGGCAAGAACATCAACGACGCGTGCGGCGCGCTGCACCCCGAGGCGCTGCAGAAGGCCGTGCTCAAGCACAAGGCGAACTTGGGCATCGCGCTCGACGGCGACGCGGACCGGCTCATCGTGGTGGACGAGAAGGGCCGGGTGGTCGACGGCGACGCCATCATGGCGATCTGCACGGGCGAGCTGGTCGCGCGCAAGGAGCTGGCGAAGAAGACCCTGGTGTCCACGGTGATGAGCAACATCGGGCTGGAGCGCACGGTGGCGAAGTGGGGGGTGAAGGTGGTGCGCACGAAGGTCGGCGATCGCTACGTGGTCGAGGAGATGCGCAGGCACGGCTACTCGCTGGGCGGGGAGCAGTCGGGGCACCTGGTCTTCCTGGGTCACGCCACGACCGGCGACGGCACCCTGGCCGCGCTGCAGGTCTTGGCGGTGATGTGCCGCAGCGGCAAGCCGATGAGCGAGCTGACGAAGATCTTCGAGCCGGTGCCGCAGGTGCTCCTCAACGTGATGGTCAAGGAGAAGCGCGAGCTCTCGAAGCTGCCCACCGTGCAGAAGACGATCGCCGGGGTGGAGAAGAAGCTGGGCAAGGACGGCCGGGTGCTGGTGCGTTACTCGGGGACCGAGGCCAAGGTGCGGGTGCTGGTCGAGGGGATCGACGCCAAGAAGATCAAGACGTGGGCCGAGGAGATCGGCGAGTCGCTCACGAGCGCGCTCGGCCAGTGAGCACGCGATGACGATGTCCTTTCGTGACGAGGGCGAGGGCACGCCGATCGTCCTGCTGCACGGGCTGGGCGCGTCGGGGCGGGTGTTCGATCCGTTGTTCGAGAAGCGCGGCAAGCGCCGGCTGATCTCCCTCGATCTTCCGCGCACGGCGCGCTCGGGGCACTGGGCGTCGTCGACCCCCGAGCACATCAGCTCGGCGCTGCTCGAGTTCCTGGACAAGCGCAAGGTGCGCGAGCTCGAGCTCTTCGGCCACTCGTTCGGCGGCATCGTGGCGCTGCACCTGGCGGCCACCTCGCCCTCGCGCGTGACCCGGCTCACCGTGGCGAGCACGCCGGCGATGGGCCTGCCGCCCGAGCTCGCGCTGCTCCTTTCGAACCCGCTGGCCGACATGACCATGGGCTGGTTCGGGCGAATGCCGGTGTGGCGCCCCGCGCTCAAGAGCTACCTGCAGATGATCTGGGGCTCGTCGGCGCAGCTGAGCGACGCGCACCTGGCGCTGTACGAAGAGGCGGTCGGCGCCACCGGGTTCAGCGAGGGCATGCTCGAGGCCCTGAGGGCGGTGTCTTCGTTCCGCACGCCTCTCGACGCGCTGAAGGCGGCGAAGTTCGACAAACAGGTGGTGTGGGGCGAGAAAGATCGGCTGGTGTCGGTGGTGCAGGGCGAGCGGTTGGCGATCGCGATCGGCGCCAGGCTCACCGTGCTGCGCGACGTGGGGCACTGCCTGCCGGAAGAGGCTCCAGACGCGCTGCTCCAGCTGCTCACGGGCAGGGACTGACCCCGACCGCGAATGCGACGCGCTGGAGGTTCGGGTGTAGAAAACCCCAATGCCCCAGCGTCTTGGAGTCAACGTCGACCACGTCGCCACTTTGCGGCAGGCCCGCCGCACCACCTACCCTGATCCCGTCACCGCGGCCGCGATCGCCGAGCTGGCGGGCGCCGCGCAGATCACCATTCACCTGCGCGAAGATCGCCGGCACGTCCAGGAGCGCGACTTACGCGTGCTCCGGCAGACGGTGCAGACGCTGCTGAACCTCGAGATGGCCGCCACCGCCGAGATGGTGAAGATGGCCTACGAGCACAAGCCAGACATGGTGACGCTGGTCCCCGAGCGCCGCGAGGAGGTCACCACCGAAGGCGGCCTCGACGTCAACGCGCAGAAGGACGCCATCGCGAAGATCGTGAAGAACCTGAAAGACGGCGACATCATCACCTCGCTCTTCATCGACCCCGACGTCGACCAGGTGAAGGCTTCCCACAAGGTGAGCGCCGACCGCATCGAGCTGCACACCGGCCGCTACTGCGAGGCGCGCACCGAGAAGGATCGCCAGCGCGAGTTCAACCGCATCGTCGACGCGGCGAAGACCGCCGGAAAGCTCGGGCTCGGGTGCGCCGCCGGTCACGGCCTGCACTACGAGAACGTGCGCGCGATCGCCAGGCTCCCGGAGATCGACGAGCTCAACATCGGGCACGCGATCGTCGCCCGCGCGGTGATGATCGGCTTCGATCGGGCCGTGCGCGAGATGGTGGAGATCCTGAGGAACCCGTGAAACGCGCGCTCACCGCCGCCGAGATGCGCTCCGTCGACGCCGCGTCGGCCGATCACGGCATGCCCGGCTCGGTGTTGATGGAGAACGCAGGCGAGGCGCTCACCCAGGCCGCGCTGAAAGAAGCGGGGCAGGGCGGCCGCTTCTTCGTGCTGTGTGGGCTGGGCAACAACGGCGGTGATGGCCTGGTGGTGGCGCGCAAGCTCGGGGGGCACGGCCGCAGCGTGTTCGTCGAGTTGACGGGAGAAGGCACCGCGCTCCAGCACGACGCCGCGCGCAACTTCGATGCGCTGGTGGCCTGCGGCGTCACCCCGGCGCCGATTCCCCCGGAGCTGGGCGCCGGCCAGGGTGACGTGGTCGTCGATGCGCTCCTCGGCACCGGCCTCAGCCGCGCGCCTGAAGGGCGGATCGCCGAGGCGATCGGGCGGATCTCTGCGTGGCGGGCCGCGGGCGCGCGGGTGGTGTCGGCGGATCTTCCGTCGGGGCTCGACAGCGACACCGGGTTGCCGCTCTCTCCCTGCGTCACCGCCGACGTCACCCTGAGCTTTGGCTACGTGAAGCGCGGCCAGGTGATCGAGCCCGGCGCCAGCCGCTGTGGGCGGCTCGAGATCATCGACATCGGCATTCCCCGCGCCGCGGAGAAGGTGCTCACGGGCGCCGGCGTCTACCTGCTCGAGGAGAGCGATGTGCGCGGGCGCATTCCCAGGCGCCGCGCCGATTCCCACAAAGGGACCTACGGGCACGTGCTGGTGATCGGCGGCAGCTGGGGGAAGACGGGCGCGGCCTCGCTGGCGGCGTTGGCGGCGCTCCGGGGCGGCGCGGGCCTCGTCACCGTGGCGACCCGGCCCGAGGCGCTGGTGCCGGTGATGCAGCACGCGCCGGAGATCATGGGCCTGGAGCTGGTCAATGAAGGTGCGCTGGGGCCACGCGATCTCAACGCGCTGCTCGACGCGGCCGAGGGCAAGCAGGCGGTGGTGCTGGGTCCCGGCATCGAGCGCGACGACGAGACCTGGAAGTTCCTGGGGGCCTTCCTCGAGGAGCTCACCTGCCCGTGCGTGATCGACGCCGACGGCCTCAACGCGCTCGTAGGGCACCTGGAGCTCCTGCAGAGGGCGAAGAGCGAGCTGCTGTTGACGCCTCACCCCGGAGAGATGGCGCGCCTGCTCAACCTCACCACCCCCGAGGTGCAGAAGAACCGCGTCGCGCTCACCAGCGCCTTCGCGAAGGATCACCAGGTGGTGCTGGTGCTCAAGGGCGCGCGCACCTTGATCGGCCGTGACGATGGCACCGTGTTCATCAACCAGACGGGCAACCCCGGGATGGCGACGGGGGGCACGGGCGACGTGCTGGCGGGCTTGTGCGGCGCGCTGCTCGCGCAGGGGCTGTCGCCGGAAGACGCGGCGGTCGCGGGCACCTGGGTGCACGGGCTGGCCGGAGATCTCGCGAAGGAGCAGCGCGGCGAGATGGGCCTCATCGCCAGCGATCTGCTGCTGGGCGTGGGCGAGGTCTGGCGGCGCTGGGGCCGGTGATGGAGCTGCGTTCGACCGACACCACCCAGACCTTCGCGCTGGGCCGCGCGCTGGGCACCGTGCTGCAGTCGGGGGACTTCGTCGGGCTGACGGGCCAGCTGGGGGCGGGCAAGACGCTCTTCTCGCGGGGGGTGGCCGAGGGTGCGGGCGTGCCGCTCGACGACGTGTCCAGCCCCACGTATTC
>VFKJ01001128.1 GCA_009885595.1 Myxococcales bacterium
GCGAGCTGGTCGGGGCCGGCGTGAAAGTGCCTGAGTACCAGAGCGGTCCTCGCGCGCCCGCCGCGAGAAACTCGTCTCCGCACGGGACCACGAAGGAACCCAGCTTCGAGTTGGGGGGCCCCATGGCGACGAGCGAGCCCGTGAAGAGCTGGTCGCGGTGCTTCGCCAGCGCGGCGGGTGCGTCAGGAGCGCAAGCCAACAGCGGCAGCAGCAGCAGGACCGCGGGGCGCATCATGACCTCGGGGGAGTCAACCACATCGAGCAGGTGCGTGCTTGAGCGCGCTGATGCCCTCGCGTGGATCGAGAAGCACGTGCCTGTCGCGAAGATGTTGCGGCTGACCCCTGGGAGGTGAATGTCCCACCCCGAGGGGCGTATGGAGGGCCGGTGAGATCGCCGCTGTCGTTCGGAGCGTTGTTGCTGATGCTGGGCTGCGCGGGCGTGCAGCGCGTGCCGCTGAAGAGCGAAGACGTGCGACTCGCCGACGGACGCTTCATCGGGCCGCTCGAGATCCCGGTGCCGCGCCGCGCTGATCATCAGGGCCACGACTTCGAGATCACCGTCACCCTGCGGGCCCGCTGCGCGCCGAAGCTGGTCCTCGCGTTCCCCGACGGAGAGACGCAGTCGCTGGGTCAGAATGATCAAGGCTGGCAGGACCTGCTCGCCCTGCGGGCGCGCGGCGAACAGGTGAACGTCGCGCAGGCCGCACCGCCTCCGGTGGCGCCGGCTCCTCCTCCGCCGCCACAGCAGGACGGGCCACTGCCCTACCCCGGTCCGTCGTCTTCGCCGGGCGTCGCGGTCGATGCCCAGGTGGTGATTCCCCTGCCGCAGCCACCCGCGGGCCACTGGGAGAGCGTCACCACCGAGAGCTGGACGGGCCAGCTCGCTTTCGAGCGGGCGCGCGCCGAGCGATGCGCGCGGGGCGGAGAGTACCGCGCGACCTACCTCAACGCCTTCGACGAGACCGGCATGCTCACGCTCTGGGCCGAGGTGCCGCAGGAGCTCCGCGAGGCCTCGTTGAGCTACGAGATCGTCGAGCTCATACCTCCGAAGGTCGAGCCGCCCGCGCCCGTGGTCGAGCACCGCGCCGTGGTGGTCGTGAGCACGCCGCCCCCGAAGCCGCGCCCGCCGGCGCCCGCACCGAAGAAAGAGAATCCGCCTGCACCTGGTGATGCGCGCGCGACGTGGGTCCCCGGGCAGTGGTCGTGGGACGGTGGCGACGGCGAGTGGGTCTGGCACGAGGGCTCATGGCGCGCGCCGACGCCCCCCGCGCTGCAAGCCGAGGTGCCGGGCGCTCCGCCGAACGCAGGTTGCACCTGGGCGTCCGGGTATTGGACCTGGGAATCGCGGGGTGGCCGCTGGGTCTGGCAGGCCGGACACTGGAACGCGCCGCCTCCGCTCAACGAGCCGCGCGTCGATCAGCCGGATCCGGGCGCGCCGTGGATCTCCGGCGAGTGGCGCTGGGGACGCGTCAACTTCGTGTGGACTCCGGGGCGCTGGGGCAAGCCGCCGGTGCGCGCCGAGACGCCGCCCGCTCCGCCGTTCTCGGGAGCACAGTGGGTTCGCGGCGATTGGATTCTCGTCAGCGGCCGCTGGGTCTGGTCGCCGGGCTTCTACGAGGGCGCGCAGCGTCCGCCGCTTCCTCGCGCGGAAGACCCTGGCGTCGCTCCCGGGCCCGGCGCGGTGTGGCTGCAGGGCTACTGGCGCTGGGACCTCGCGCGCGCCGAGTTCGTGTGGCTCGACGGCCACTGGGAATTGCCTCCTGGCGAAGGCTACGTCTGGGTTCCCGAGCCGCAGGGCGCCGGCGGCCTCATCATCCGCGGTCACTGGGAGCTGCGCGTGAGGGCGAGGCCATGAGCCGCGTGCTGATCTCGGTCCTCGCGCTCACCGCGTCGTCGTGCGGGCTGCTCATCGACGGCGCGTACCTGCTGTCAGGCAACAAGTCCTACAAGGACGTCGAGCAGCGTCGCCCCACCGGGCAGGAACAGACCTCGCCCGAGCGCCGCCTCGCCTTCGAAGGACCGCGCGTGCGCGTGGTCTGCGAAGACGTCACGCGCGGTGTCGATCGGGTGTGGAGCGTTCACAAGACGTACGAGAACCAGGGCGGCTGGTACCAGGCGCACTGGCTGCCCATCATCCTCGAAGGAGCGATCGGCGGCGGGCTCGCCATCGGCTTCGGCGTGAAGTGCGGCGAGGGCTCGCTGAGCTGCGACCTGATGTACGCGACCATTCCGTTCGCCGTCGACGTCGCGTACTCGCTCATTCGCCTGCTGACGATCCGTCCGCCGAAGCTCGTCGACAAACAACTGACTGAGCCGCGCACCGACGCCCATCCGACTCCGAGCGCGAGCCGCACCACGGCGTGCGAGCCCGACGCGGAGATCGTCGCCAACGCCTCGGTCTCGGGCGGGCCGCTGCGCATTCCCGTCGACCCCAGCGGGTGGATCTCGCAGGAAGATCAATCGAGGCTGGTGGCCTTCCTGCTCGGCTATCGCGATGCGCAGGTGATGGTCTCCGGGGGTGGGCGGCAGCTCGTGCCCGACCTGGGGCGCTGCCAGTTCTTCAGCCAGCTCAACGCTGCCGATCCGCGGCATCCGCCCGTCCCGTCGGACTGCCAGCCGCGTTAATCAGGAATTTGCCCCTCTCCCCCGGTGGGGGAGAGGGAGACAGTGCTCGATGTTCTTTGGCGCAGCAGTACATTGCCCGCCGACATGCGAAGACTCGCTCCGCTGTTGCTCCTGGTGCTGGCCGGCTGTGAATGGGTCGCCGACCCCTTGAAGTTCACCCGGGAGGACGTGCCCCGCTACAAGGCGAACGCCGAGCACCCTGCTCCGCCCCAAAACCCCACCGGCCTCAAGGTGATGGCGTGGAACGTCAAGTACGGCGCCTGCCGCGTCGACTTCTGGTTCGACTTCTGGGGCGACCGCGTGCAGCTCTCGGAAGGCGAGGTCAACGACTGCCTCACGAAGGTCACCGCGCTCATCAAGGAGTACGACCCCGACATCCTCATGGCCGAGGAGATCGAGGTCGACAGCAAGCGCAGCGCCTACGTCGACATGGTGCGCTTCGTCCTCGAGAACACCAACCTGCAGTACGCGACGTTCGATGAGACCTGGAACGCGCGCTACGTGCCGTCCGAGGGCGTGGGCCGCATCACGCTCGGCAACGCGATCTTCTCGCGCTACCCGATCACGAAGGCGGAGCGCATTCGCCAGGTCGATCGCACCGACCAGGACTTCCTCACCGCGACTTTCTACATCAAGCGCGCGATCGGCCGCGCCGAGATCGACTTAGGCGATCGCAAGATCGCCGCCTTCGTGGTGCACACCGAGGCGTACGACTTCGACGGCACCAAGCAGAAGCAGATCCAGCAGATCTTCGACGTGCTGAAGGTTGAAGAGATGCCGTGGGTCATCGGGGGGGACTTCAACGAGCTCCCGCCGGTGTGCGACGAGAAGGCCGCTGAGGGCAGCCCCGATTCCTGCGAGGGGAAGCTCAGGTTGGCCGGCTTTCTCGACGAGCGCGCGAGCAGCAAGGGCACCGAGTACGAGCAGCCGCCCTACACGCCCTCGGTGATGAAGCAGTTCTATGACTCGTACGAGCCGTCGATTTCCCTCTCGCGCTACGGCGTGGGCGAGGCCGCGCAGTCGCCGTACTTCACCCACACCGTGCTGGGGCCCGACGGCGTCAATGACGAGGGGGTGCCGGGCCGGTGGAACCGCACGCTCGACTACCTCTTCATTCGCAAGGGCGAGAGCTGGACCAACACTGACGTGCTGCAGGAAGCGGGGAGGCTGGGCATCACCGGCGATCCGTTGCGGCTCTCCGATCATGCGCCCGTCGTCGGGACCTGGGGGCTCCCGTGAGAGCGCTCGTCCTCGTGCTGGTCGCCAGCGCCGCCTTCGCCACGCCCCGCCCCGCGCGCGACACCGCCGACGTGGGCAACGCCGGCAGCTACAGCGTCGGGGTCTTCAACCCGCTGCGGATCGCCTTTCACAACCGCTTCGAGCTGCAGGCCAACCCCATTCTCTTCTTCGTGGCGCCGCACCTCGACGCGCGCTTCGCCATCCTCAAGCCGCCGGTGGAGCCCGGCCAGCTGCCGATGGGCGTGCGCCTCACCGCCGAGGCGGGCCTGCTGATGCCCACCTACGGCATGCGCCTGATGAAGGGCTTCTTCTTCCCCAGCTGGGCGACCAGCCCCAACGACATCGGGTTCATGCTCATCCCCCGGGTGGGCCTGCTCTTCTCGGGCGACTTCTTCACCAACGACGTGCTCACCTTCCGCATCGACGCGGCCATGCGCATCCCCATGGGGCCCAACAGCGCCACGCCGATGAACTCGTTCCTGGCCCCGCTCGAGATCCTCTTCGCAGCGCCGCTCACCGGCTTTTGCGGGCGGCTGGGCGGGGCGTACGATCACGCGTTCGGCGATCGCCTGCGGCTGCGCGGCGAGGTGAACCTGTACCTCACCGGTCAGCAGGGGAACTTGAGCGTCAATGGGGTGGACGTGGGCGCGGTCGCGCCGATCTCCCCGTTCATCTTCACCGCGCACCTCGGCCTCGACATCGCGGTCTTCAAGTACAGCCGCATCGCGGTGGGCGCGCTGTTCGCCAACTACGATCAGGGCGCCACCCAGGTGGTGACGCGCGCCGACGGCTTCAGCGATCGCGTGCGCGTGCGCAGCAACAACATCCTGCCGACGGTCGACTTCATCTGGGCCGGGTTCTGAACCGGTAATCCCTCTCCCCGACAGGTGTTCGATGAAAAGCCTGAGTCGCCGCTCTCTCCTCCAGGCCACCGCTGCGCTTGCACTCGCTCCTGCGTTGGCGCACGCGCGCGGCCTGGTCACCGACAGCACGTACTTGAACGTGATCTCGGCAGTCCTCGCGGCGGCGAAGAAGGCCGGCGCCAGCTACGCCGATCTCCGCATTCACCGGCGGCGTGAAGAAGGCGTCTGGGTACGCGACGATCACGTCGAGGGCCTGCACGACGCCGAGCGCTTCGGCGTGGGCGTGCGCGTGCTGGTGGACGGCGCCTGGGGCTTTGCCTCGTCGCCGCTGGTGGCGGTGAAAGAAGGCCAGCGCCTCGCCCTCGTCGCCTGCGAACTCGCGAAGGCCAACGCCGCGGTCGTCACCCGGAAGATCGCGCTGGCGCCCAACCCGGTGCACGTCGACGTCTGGCAGACCGCGCTCTTCAAAGACCCCTTCAAGATCCCGGTGGCCGACAAGGCCGAGCTGCTGCTCGCCGTGTGCTCGAAGCTGCGCGCCGTGAAGGGCATCAACTTCTGCGAGGCGTCCTTGAGCACCCGGCTGGAGTGGAAGCTCTTCGCCAACTCCGAGGGTGCGCTGATCGAACAGAGCCAGACGCGCCTCGGCCCGGACTACTCCGCCACCGCCATTCACCCCACCACCGGCGAGTTCGTCAGCCGCGGCTGGGACGGCCAGCCCGCGCAAGCCGGCTGGGAGCACCTCGAGAACAGCCACTTCCTCGAGGACGCCACCCAGGTGGCCGAAGACGCGGTGCAGAAGCTCAACTCACCCAGCGTGCAGCCGGGGAAGAAGGACCTCATCCTCGACGCCAGCAACCTCTGGCTCACCATTCACGAGTCGGTCGGTCACCCCACCGAGCTCGATCGCGCGCTGGGCTACGAGGCGAACATGGCGGGCACCTCGTTCGCCACGCCGGACACCCTGGGCACGCAGTACGCCTCGCCCCTCGTCACGCTGTTCGCAGACAAGACCATGCCCGGCGGCCTCGCCACCTGCGGCTACGACGACGACGGCGTGCGCACCCAGCGCTGGAACCTGGTGGAGAAGGGAAAGTTCGTCGCCTACCAGACGACCCGCGATCAGGCCGGGTGGCTGGGCGAGCAGGCCTCGCGCGGCTGCAGCTACGCGATGGATCACGACTCCGTGCCTTTCCAACGCATGCCCAACGTCTCGCTCGCGCCGGGAGAGAAGGACCTCTCGGTGCAGGAGCTCATCAAGGCGACCGACGACGGCATCTACGTGGTGGGCACCGGCAGCTGGTCCATCGATCACCAGCGCTACAACTTCCAGTTCACCGGACAGATGTTCTACGAGGTGAAGAAGGGGAAGCTCACCCGCTCGCTCAAAGACGTGGGCTACCAATCGAACACCCCCGCGTTCTGGAAGAGCTGCGATCTGCTCGGTGGCCCTTCCAGCGTGCGCATGGGCTCGGCCTTCGATGACGGCAAGGGCGAGCCGATGCAGTCCAACGCGGTGAGCCACGCCTGCCCGCCCGCTCGTTTCCGCGGGGTGTCGATCATCAACAGCGCCGCGAAGAAGGAGGGCGCATGACCCGAGAGCCCGAGGTCCTCGCGCTGTGCAAGTCGGTGCTGGCACAGGTGAAGCGCGCCGAGCCGAAGGCCGAGGCCGGCGTCTCGGTGTGGGCGATGCACCGGGCCCACACGCGCTTCGCCCGCAACGAGATCACCACCGCGGGGGAGAACGAGATCTTCACCCTTTCGCTCTCGGTCCAGCTGGGGCTGCGCTCCGCCTCGGCGACCAGCAACCAGACCGATCCCGCTTCCCTGCGCGGGCTGGTGGAGCGCACCCTGGCCATCGCCCGCCTCTCCCCTGAGCTGCCGGAGACGATGCCCGTGCAGGGGCCGGTGAAGGTGGCGAAGAGCGCGCTGCGCGACGACGCCCTGGCCCGCCTGGACGCCAGGGGCCGCGCGCAAGGCATCGTGCAGGCGCTCGCGCCTTCCCTCGAGCAGGGCCTGCAGACCGCGGGGTTCCTCGCCGTGTACGACGGCCTCACCGCGCTGGCGACCTCTGCGGGCCTCTCCCTCACCCAGCCGTTCACCGACGCCAGCTTCTCCGTCACCGCGCGCACGAAGGACGGCACCGGCTCGGGCTGGAGCGGGCTCAACACCCGCCAGCGCGCGTCGCTCGACTTCGCCGGCGTGGGAAAGGTGGCCGCGCAGAAAGCCGTGGCCTCCGCCAGGCCCAGGGCGCTGGAGCCCGGCCGCTACACCGTGGTGCTCGAGCCCACCGCCGCCGGCGAGCTGTTCGAGTACCTCTCCGGGTCCCTCGATCGCCGCAGCGCCGACGAGGGCCGCTCGCCCTTCAGCGGCAAGGTGGGCCAGAAGCTGTTGAGCGAGCTCATCACCCTGCGCTCCGATCCGAAGACGTGCGCGATGGTGCCCTTCGATGGCGAGGGCACGCCCTTGTCGCCGCGCACCTGGGTAAAGGCGGGGGTGCTCGAGGAGCTCGGCGTCAGCCGCTACTGGGCCAAGGAGAAGAAGCTCCAGCCTACCGGCGCCTACGACGGCTTCGAGGTGCTGCCGGGCACGTCGAGCCGGGCGCAGCTGCTCTCGGGCATCAAGCGCGGCGTGCTGGTGACGCGCTTCTGGTACTCCAACCTCGTCGACGCGAAGTCACTCTCGATCACCGCGCTGACCCGCGACGGAACCTTCCTCATCGAAGACGGGCAGGTGACCACGCCCATCAAGAACTTCCGCATCAACCAGTCCGTCCTCGACGCGCTCGCGAAGGTCGACGCCCTCTCCAGCGATCGCGAGTCGACCGGTTCATCGGCCTGGAAGCTGCCCGCTGTGCGCACCCACGAGTTCCTCTTCGCCAGCCAGAGCGAAGCGGTCTGACTCACGCAGTGCCCAGGTATGCGAAGTCGAGCACGAACCCGCCCTGCTCATACTGCTGCAGGCGGGGGCGCCCGATGGTGTGGCAGGTGGCGCAGAAGCTCCGCACGCCATCGGCTGAAATGCGGAGCTCGAGGGCTCCGCCGCAAGTCGGGCACGCATGAGGAAGCTGCAGCTCTGCTGTGCCTTCGCTGATGACTCGAAGCTCGGTGCTCATGACCAAGAGGTACGGCTGCGCGCCGCACCTGCAAGGTCTTTTGTCCCGTCCGAAGTGCTTAGCGATTGTTTTGAGCGGCCAGCAACGGCATCAGCAGCTGGCCGGCGCCCGACCGCTCAGGCAGCAGCGTCACCGGGGCGCCACTCTCGAGCAACTTCTGGGTCTCCAGCAGCTCAAACATGGCCTCCATGACTTCGGGGTCCGAGGCGATCACCTGCAGCGCCTTACCCACGATGAAGGGGCGCTGAGCGGCGGCGCGGGCGAACTCGGCGGCGGCCTTGCTGTCGGCCGACGACTTGATGATGTTCACCTGGTTGTGGCCGTCCTGGCTGATGGCGGAGGTCACCTGGCGCAGCCGGTTGACCACCTTCTCCTCGATGCCGCGGATCATCGCGACGTCGCGAAAGTGCACCTTGCGGATGTAGACGCTGCCGAGCTGGTAACCCCACTCCGCCGAGCGCGGCGTCACCTCGTTGCGCACCGCCTGGCTCATCACGTGGCGGGTCTCGAGCATGTCACCCAGCTTCATGTTCGAGAGGGTGCGCACCGCGGCGTTGCTGACGTTGGCGCGCATCGAGCCGCGGGGGTCGGCGTTCTTGAAGATGAACGAGACCGGCTCTGCGACGTACATCTCGTACCAGATGCCGATGCCCATCGGAGCGCCTTCCTCCGAGTTGACCGGCTGGCTGCGCAGGTACTCCTGATCGAGGCGCAGGTCGACGGTGTGCACCTTGCCGAAGAGCGGAATGAGCGCGGCCTTGATGCCGAGCTTGGCCCAGAGGAAGTGAAGGCCCGGCTCGCTGATGGTGCCGAGCACATCGCCGAAGAGCGTGAAGACGTAGGCGCGGCGCTCTTCGACGATCGCGTAGAGGCCGAAGGCCCGCGCGATCCACAGCGCGATGGGAACACCGATGAGGCAGGCGAAGAACCCGACGAACATCGAAATGAGGAAGTTCACGGCTTCACCTCCACGAACGCGTTCTTGGCTTTGCTGAAGAGGCTCAACTTGACGTTGCGCACGTAGGCGTTGAGTACGCCCGAGCCGCCGTTCTTCTTGAGGTCGGCCAGCTGCTGGGCGAGCTGCACCAGCGGCTCGACCTCGGCCTGGCTGTTGAGGGTGTTGATCTCCACGGCCCGGCGCGACTGCACCAGCTTCTGATCGGCGGCGGCCTGCGCCAGCGAGACCTCGGCGCCCACGGAGTTGTGGGCGGTGTTGATGGCCGCCAACGCGCTCTCGACGTCGGACGGAGGGTCGATGCCGGTGATGAGCGAGGCGTCGAGCACGATGCCGTAGCGCGCGGTCGACGACATGCAGCCCTTGTCCATGTCCTCGTTGAGCAGGCGCAGGTTCTTGCGCAGATCGTTGATGGACACGCCCGCGGCCGCCGAGAGGTCGCTGGCGTTGGCCACCTGCGCGGTCGCCGCCGCCTGGTGCTCGGGCGCCTCGAAGGAGGCGATCTTCTGCCGGAGGATGGAGACGAAGTAGCCCAGCACGTGCACCAGCGGCCGCTTCACCCCGAAGATGTACGCGTAGAGGTTCTGATCGCTCACGCGGAACCGCAGCTGGCCGACCAGGCCGATGTTGAGCTGGTCCTTGGTGACGGCGTCGAGCTCGGTGCCGCCGCGGTTGGCGTTCATGTCCTCGGCGTCGAAGGCGAGGTTCACCGTCTCGGTGGCGATGGAGACCTTGTAGATCTTCTCCCAGGGCCACTTGAAGTAGGGGCCGCCAGGCTGGATCACCTGCAGCTGGGGGTACTTGTAGCGCTCGCGCTCGTCAGGCCGCAGGTACTCGGCCATCGGGTTGTCGAGGGTGGTGGTGGCCAGGCGCTGAGCCCGGCCGAACGACGTCTTCACCACGCGCTCGTTCTGGTTGATCGTGAAGAAGCCACGGATCACGTACATCAACAGGAACCAGCCTATGGCCCCGAAGATCAGGCCGATGAATGAGATCTCCATCTTGGTCCACCCCTTGAAGAGAGCTGCAGCGGGGCGGACCTTAGACCTGCGCTGGGGAAGGCCTTAGCGATTTCGGATCAGGTGAAGCGCGCCCAGACCGGGGCGTGATCAGACGGCTGAGGTCCCTCGCGCGCCTGGCGATCGACCTCGGCCTCTGCGCAACGCGCCGCGAGGTCTTCGCTCACCAGCAGGTGATCGATGCGCAGCCCCTGGTTCTTCTTCAGGGCGCCGGCGCGGTAGTCCCACCAGGTGTAGACGCCGCCTTCCGGGTGCTCGAGGCGAAGCAGATCGGTCAGCGAGTTCGCCTTCACCAGCGCGGCGAACACCTCGCGCTCCTTGGGTGACGCCAGGGTCTGGCCCTGCCAGAGCGCGGGGTCCCAGGTGTCCAGGTCTTCGGGCGCCACGTTGAAGTCGCCGCACACGAGCAGCGGCCTGGGCTGCGAGCCGAGCCAGCGAGAGAGCTTCCCGTACCACTCGAGCTTGTATTGATAGGCGGGGGTGCCGAGGGCCTGTCCGTTGGGCGCGTAGATGGTCACCACCCGGATGCCGTTGACGGTGCCGGCGATCAGCCGCGCCTGCTCGTCACCGTCGCCGAGGTTCTGCACCACGTCGGTGACGGGGTCCTTCGAGAGGATCGCGACCCCGTTGTAGGTCTTCTGGCCGAAGACCTCCGCGCGGTAGCCCAGCGCCTGCACCTCGATGCGGGGGAACTGCTCGCTGGTGCACTTGAGCTCCTGCAGACAGAGCACGTCGGGCTGGCGCGTCTTCAGGAAGTCGAGCAGCCGCTCGAGCCGGGCGCGCACCGAGTTGATGTTCCAGGTGACGATCTTCATCGGATCGTGATGGCGCGCTCCGAACAAGCTGTCCAGTTCGGCGCGCACTCAAGGCCTTGCTGCCGCTCGACCACTTCGGGTGAATGCATTCCTTTTCAGCCGCGCTTGCCGCTGTTGCGGTTTGGACGAAGCGGATGACGATAGGGCCGCGCCCTCCGTACCCTTCGTGCACGTCGCACGGGGAACAGCACCTTCAGCGCCGCTAAGAGACGTTTGAAAGATGGCGAGCGACTGCGCGCGGCAACGGTTGTCAGGGCCGGCGCCATTGCTGTGGCCCATGCAACCTTGTTTCCTCCGCCGTCCCCGACGATCTCTCCGAAGAGTTCCCATGTGCCGCAGATGGAGTCTGGCTGGTAAGCACGAGCTTTCTCCATGTCGGCCTCGGGGTAGGCGCGTTCAAGGCCATGCAGGTCCCCAAGGTAGAACGCCTCCGTCTCCTCCACGGCTACTCGAACCACGACCCGAAGGCCGGGCGCGACACTCTCAGCAGCAGCCAAGATTGAGGCCTCCAAGGCGCTCGGGTCGTCATCGTCTGCGTCCAAGAGAACCACGACGCCATCCTCTTGGGGGTCCAGAGTGCTCGAGTACGCGCGAAGCGTGGCTGGAAGCTGATCGAGCAATCCTCTTCTCCCCGCGAGGGGCGGCCCAGAAAGATCGTCGGGCAGAGACCCCTTCCCCTGATGTGGGTGAATCCGAACGTTTGCTCCAGACAGAAGCCTGCGCGACCACCGCTCCAACAGAGCCCGCTCCGAAGGCCCCTCAACAAGCATGTGGATCGTCATTCAGCTACGCCATCGTCAAGGTGATTGCTGTACCAAACCGCTCCAAGAGGCAACCCTTGCGCCTCAAGTTCGCGAACGATCGCCACATCAGCAGCACGCGTCGCCGTCGCGTGCCCGTGTTCATTCTTACGGATTAGCCACACCTGCTCAGGGCGCAGTGCATCGACGAAGTACGGCGAGTGCGTAGTTACCAACACCTGGGTTGAAGCGGCGGAACTGTTGGCTCGCGTGGAAAACTGCCCAGCAAGACGTTCGACCAACCGAACGTACAAACCATTTTCTGGTTCTTCGATGCCAATGAAAGGACGGGGCGATGGATCCTCCAAGAGCACGGAGTACGCGAGCATCTTGAGCGTCCCGTCGGACATGCTCTGCTGGTAGAACGGGTCGTTGTACCCGCTCTCGTCGAATCTGAGCAAAAGCCGCTTGTCCTTGCTTACCTCCGGCGTGATCCGTTTGAGCCCAGGGATGGACTTCGCCAACCGTTCCAGAATGGCATCGAACTGATCGGGATATTGACGTTTGAAATACTGAAGGACGTTTCCGATATTCGCGCCCGTCCGGTCCAGCCATCGTTGAGGACCAGCAGCGGGGAGAACGCGCGCAGCATCGGGAACGAAATAGGAGAGATACCATTGCTCGATATATCCCCGCAGGCTGACGATGCGCGGATGCTCAGACAGGTTGCCCAGGGTTGTGATGCCGAGTTTGTCCTGCTCAACGAGGTTGACCCGGTGCGAGTCCTTGCCCTCGGCCCTGACCTCAACGGACTGGCCGGCCCAGACCTTACCTTGGCCGTTCTCGAGCTTTAGGAAGTGATATGGCTTTCCTCGCGTTTCACCCTGCTGCCGCTGTCGGAGCGTCTCTCTGACAACGGCAGGGACCCCATCGACTATGTCGACATGAAGTCGATAGACGATGGGGCGGTCAGGATCGTCATCCTCGAAGAAGAGTTCGAACTCGATCGGCCCCTTTTGGCCTTGAGTCCGGAGTCGGTCGAAACCACCACGCGAGGGCTTGTCGCAGGCGGCTTCCACTCCCTCCAGGAGACAATCGGCAACAAAGCCGAAAGCATCAAGCAAGGTCGACTTCCCCGAGCC
>VFKJ01000589.1 GCA_009885595.1 Myxococcales bacterium
GTCCGCACGGGGGCGAGCTCACCACCGAGCTGGCGCAGGCCGTGCGCGCTCACCCGCAGTTTTCTGCGGGGACTGAATAGGTCTGAATCAGGTGCTCTATTTCGACCATGTCCACGCTCTCGGTTTCCCATGTGAAGGCCCATCTCGCAGAGGTCATCGAGTCGACGTGCGAGACCGGTGAGGCCGTGATCATCACTCAGAACGGTGAGGGAACAGCCGTGCTCCAGGATCTGGCCTCGTACGAGGCGATGCGGCGTTCACTGGCGATGATGAAGCTCGTGGCCCAGGGTGAACGTCAGTTGGCGAAGAGAAAGTCCATTCCGCACGCCGAGGTCTTCAGGAAACTCCGCAGGCGGCTTGCGTCGAAGTGAAGCGCTATGGTGTCCGCTGGGCGCCGGTGGCGAGCGACGATCTCGACCGGATCATCAGCTACATTTCCCTCAGCAGCGTTGAGAACGCTTGGAGGGTTGCGGATCGAATCGACCAGCTCGCCGAAAGTCTGCACAGTCTTCCGGGACGCGGCCGCCTCGTTCCTGATTTATCGAGTCGACAAGAAGACCGTGGAGATCGTGGCTCTGCTCGATGGCCGACGCAGCCTCGAAGACGTGCTCTTCGCGCGGCTGATGCAAACGGACTGATCATCCGAAGAGCGCGCGTTCAGCCAGAAGTGAAGACGTAGGTCAGCAGGAAGACGACGAGGGCCAAGGAACCTCAGCTCTTGGCTTTCTTCTTCTTCCCGCCGGCGGCCTCTTCTGAACCGGCAGCGCGCTTGGGCGGCTTGCGCTCGGTCTCCGTGGTCGCGGGAGCGGCAGAAGAAGCGGGAGCGGCAGGTGCACTCCCGCGCGCCAGAGACGCCTTGAGGGCCTCCATCAGGTCGACCACCTTCGCGACCGGCGCGGGCTGCGGGGTGAGATCGACCGCCTCGCCCTTGATCTTCCGATCGAGCATGTCGCGCAGCTTCTCGCGGTACTCGTCCTTGTACTGGTTGATGTCGAACTGAGGCTTGGCCATCGCGGTGATGAACTGCTTGGCGAGGCCGAGCTCGGCCTCGGTGACGGCCGCGTCGGGAATGGGGATCTCACCCAGCGACTTCACCTCTTCCGCGTAGCGCAACTGCTGCATCACGATCGCGCCCTCGAGCGGACGGAACACCACCAGCTGCTGCTTGCCGCGCGCCACGTACTTGGCGACGGCCGCGTAGCGCGCATCGGCGAGCGCGGCGGCGAGCAGCTTGTACGCACGCTCAGCGCCCTTGTCGGGGCCGAGGTAGTAGCCGCTCTCGAAGTAGAGGGGATCGACGCTGTCGAGCGGAACGAACTCGGTGATGTCCATCGAGCGCGAGGTGGCCAGCTCGAGCGCGTCGAGCTCTTCCTCGTTGACGATCACGTACTGATCCTTGGCGTACTCGTAGCCCTTCACGATCTTCTCGCGGGGGACGATCTCGCCGGTCTCCGGGTCGTACATCTGCTGCTTGAGCCGGGTCTTCTTGTCGGCGTGCAGCTGATGGAAGCTGATCTTCTCGGCAGAGTTGTTCGCGGAGAACACCTTCACCGGGATGTTGACCAGCCCAAAGCTGATCGTTCCAGTACTCATCGCGCGCGCGGCCATGGTTGGTACCGTAACCTCTAACGAAAATGACTGCCGACGACATCATTCTCCAGCTCGCGGAGGCCCGCCCCACTGCCTTCACGAAGGACGGCTGGGGCTTCGAGCTCAAGTTCGACGGCTTCCGGCTGCTCGCTGAAAGAGTGGGCGGGAAGGTGCGGCTGGTGCTGCGGCGCGGGCGCGAGGCCACCCGCCAGTTTCCCGAGATCGCCACCGCGCTCGAGCAGATTCCAGGGGGCGACTTCATCATAGATGGGGAGCTGGTGATCCAGGACGAGGAGGGCCGGCCGATCTTCCAGCGGCTGCTCACGCGCGGCACCCTCACCGGCCAGCGGGAGATCGAGCTGGGCATGCGGGCGAGCCCCGCGGTGTTCTTTGCCTTCGATCTGCTGATGGAGGAGGGCGCCGATCTGCGGCCGCTCCCGCTCAGAGAACGCAAGGCGCGGCTGATGAAGCGCGTGCCCAAGCTCGAGCGCGTGCTCCCCGTGGAATACGTCGAACGCGAAGGCGAGGCGCTGCTCGAGGCGGTGCGCGCCCAGCAACTCGAAGGCATCGTGGCGAAGGATCTCTCGGCGCCGTACCGCGGCGGCCGCACCAACACCTGGCAGAAGATCGCCCTCAAGCACGTCGCCGACTTCGCGGTGATTGGCTACGCCGACGACTTCAACGCGCTCTACCTGGCGACCTGGGACGGGCTGCAGTTCGTCTTTGCGGGGAAGGTCGGCTCGGGCATCACGCCGAAGATCAGCGAGCGCATCCGCCCCTTGCTCGAGGCCTCGACGCTCGAGGCGCCGCCCTGCATCGGCGAGGTGCCGAAGGAGAAGGAAGCCCGCTGGTGCACCCCGCAGCTGGTGGTCGAGGTGCGCTTCAAGAACTGGCCCGAAGGCAGGTCGATTCGCGAGCCCGCCTTCCTGCGCTTCCGCGAAGACAAGCTGCCCGCCGAGTGCCCCACCCCGAGCTTCGGCCACGCGCCCGCGCCCGCCCAGGCCGCGCAGGCGCCGAAGATCTCCAACACCGACAAGGTGCTCTTCCCCGACGAGGGCATCACCAAGGGCGAGCTCGTCGAGTACTACCGGCAGGTCTCGAAGTGGCTGTTGCCGTACCTCGTCGATCGGCCGCTGATGCTCACGCGCTACCCCGACGGCATTCGCGGCAAGAGCTTCTTCCAGAAGGGCGCCCCGCAGAAGGCGCCCGAGTTCGTGCGCACCCTTCGTGTGCGCAATGAAGAGGAACAACGCGACATCGATCAGATCGTCTGTGACGATCTGCGAACGCTGGAGTGGTGCGCGAACCTGGCCACGCTGCCTCTCCATATTCCCGCTGCGCGCGTGGGCTCGCTCGAGCGCGCGGACTGGGCGGTGATCGACTTCGATCCCAAGGGTGCGCCCTTCGAAGACGTGATGGCGCTCGCCAACGCCCTGCACGAGCGGTGTGAGCGCGCCGGCTTGCCGACGTTCGTGAAGACCAGCGGGGCGAACGGCTTGCACGTGCTCATCCCGCTCGCGGGCCAACTGGATCACGTCGGCGCGCGGCAGTTGGCGGAGTTGCTCTCGCAGTTGCTCGTGCAGGATCACCCGAAGATCGCTACCCTGGAGCGCGCGATCTCCAAGCGGCAGGGCAGGGTGTACGTCGATGCGCTGCAGAACGGTCAGGGCAAGCTGGTGGCCTCTCCGTTCTGCGTGCGTGCGCTGCCGGGCGCGCCGGTGTCGATGCCGCTCGAGTGGAGCGAGGTGGTGCCCGGCCTCACCGCGCGCACGTTCACCTTGAAGAACGCCATCAGCCGACTGGAGAGGGTCGGCGATCCGATGGCCGCGGTGTTGACGATGAAGGTCGATCTACTCGCCTCCCTCTCCCTGCTTCAGCGGGGAGAGGGCCGGGGTGAGGGGCCCTGACGCCCTACCGCCCCTGCGCGATGCGCCGGATCACCACGCCCGCGATCTGCATTCCGAAGATCGAGGTGACGAAGGCCACCGAGCCATCGATCTGATTGCGGTGCTCACACGAGTGAAACTCGTTCTCGCCATGCGGGCACACGCACATGAAGCCGCCGGACGCCTCGTCGTAGGTCAGGTCGAACGGTTCCCGCCGCGGCTCGATCGAGAACACCGCGGTGATCCCCGTCGGCCTGTTGGTGTCGATGCCGTGCTTGCGCTTGAGCAGCTTGCGCACGTCCTTCGCGAAAGGGTCCATGTGCGTCTCGCACAGATCCTCCACGCGGATGTACGTCGGGTCGAGCCGCCCCGCGGCGCCCATCGAGCTCACCACGGGGATGCGGCGCTTCACGCACTCGTTGAGCAGGTGCAGCTTGGCCTTGATGTTGTCGATCGCGTCGACGACGTAGTCCAGCTTGCCCGAGAGCATCTCCTCCGCGAGCTCATCCCGGTAGAAGTCGACGATGGTCGTCACCGAGATGTCCGGGTTGATGCTCTTGCACCGCTGCGCCATCAGCTCGGCCTTCGCCTGGCCCACGGTGCTCACGGTGGCGTGCAGTTGCCGGTTGCTGTTGGTCACGCACACCACGTCGAAGTCGACCAGCGTCAGGTGCCCCACGCCGCTGCGCACCAGGCCCTCGACGGCGTAGCTGCCCACGCCCCCCAAGCCGAACACCGCCACGCGCGCCCCCTGCAGCCGGCGCATGCCGGCGTCACCGATCAACCGCCCGGTGCGATCGAACCGGCGGTGCAGGCGGAAAGGCTTCTCGGTGAGGGCGATCGGGGACTCGAGCTGCTGCTCCATGGGCGCCCCTCTAACCCACGTCGAAGGCGCATCGGAAGAACCGCCGGGCGTTCTGCGCCGTCCGTTCGCGCAGCTCTTCCCCGAGGTACGTCGCCATGGAGTCGAGGATCAGGGGCAGGTACGCGGGCTCGCTGCGCTCTCCCCGGTGCGGGTGCGGCGCCTGGTCGGGCGCGTCGGTCTCGCCCATCAGCCGGTCCAGGGGGATCTTCTTGAGCGCCTCCAGCGGTCGACGCGCCTCGGGGAAGCTCACCGGCCCCGCGAAGGAGAAGTGACAGCCCGCCTTCACGTAGAACGCCGTCAGCTCCGCCGAGCCCGAGTAACTGTGCATCAGCACCCCGGCCTCGGGGATCGGGTGCTCCTCGAGATACCGCTGAAGGTGAGGGTGGGCGCGGTAGCAGTGCACCAGCAGCGGCAACCCGTGCTTCCTCGCCAACTCGAAGTGCGCGTGCAGGACCCGCAGTTGGCGCTCGATCGGCGCACCCGCTTCGCTGGGGCCGTCGAGCCCACATTCGCCCACTGCGATGGCCCCGCGCGGCAGCAGTGAGTCCAGGAGCGCCAGGTGCTGCTCGTCGTCACCGGGCGGTAGCGAGGGTAACAGCTGGGGGTGTATGCCCAGGCCTACCTGCACCCGCGCATCGCGCTGGGGCCAGCCCAGCAGCGGTTCCCACGCCTTGGGCCCAATGGCGGGAATGACCAGCCCCGTGACCCCTGCGGCCCACGCGCGCGCGAGCACTTCGGATCGATCCGCGTCGAAGCGCGGCACGTCGAGGTGGCAGTGGGTGTCGATCACGTCCGACCAACACACTTCAAAAGTTCGGCTTCACGCCATCCCGCTTGGCGAGCTCGAGCAGGCGCTCGTGCTCAGCCGCGTCGGCGGCCTTTCCTTCTTCGATCAGCATCTGCGGCACGTCGTTGTCGACGCGATACTTGCGCTTGAGCCGGGGGTTGTAGAGCACCTGCTCGGTCGCGAAGAACAGCAGCGAACCCTTGTCTTCAGGGCACGCCAGAATCTCGAGGAGCCTGGGGTCGAGGGCCATGCCTCGACCTACCACGAGCCGCCCTCAGATGAAGACCAGCTTGCGGCCCATGCGCCGCGAGAGCGGGCCCGAGCCCAGCACCCGCACCACCTGGCGGGCATCTCCGAGCACCTCGTAGGCCGCACAGATCAGCTCGCCTACCGTCAAGCGCCTGACGCCCCTCGCCCTGCGACCGATCGTCGGTACCTGACCACGGCCCTGCATTTTGCCGTTCTTCATGGTGTTCCCCCTGGTGAGACCCGTTACAAAGCACCGCGCATGCCAGCCCCCCGAAGCACGTGGTTTGTTTTCAGTCCGCGCTCGGCTATTCCCCGAGTTCCGTGAGCAGCGCGCGCGTCGTGGTGGTGTGGATCACCCTGTTGTCGGGGCAAGCCCTTGCCTTCGAAGAGACGGTACGCCGCGAAGAAGTCGACGCCGGCATCCACATTCCCGTGCTCACCAGGGCCCCCACCCTCGTCACCTTCGTGGAGGCCCAGTACCCCCCCGACGCGGTGAAGGCCGGCCTCACCGCGTCGGTGAAGCTGATGATCACCCTCGGCACCGACGGGCTCGTCAGCGACGCCACCCTCGTCGAGGGCGCGGGCCATGGCTTCGACGAGGCCGCGCTCGCCGCCGTGAGACAGTTCGTCTTCACGCCCGCCGAGGTCGACTTCGTGCCTGCGCCCGTGCAGGTCGAGTACGTCTACCATTTCGCGCTCCAGGTGGTGGACGCGGGCGTGGAAGAGCTCGCCGACGCCGGCGCGATGGCGAAGCTCGAAGGCCAGCTCTTCGCGCGCGGCAGCCGCGGCTTCGTGCCCGGCGCCCTGGTGCGCTGCGACAACGTGCCCGACGAGGAGACGTACTCCGACGACGAGGGTCACTTCGCGCTCGAGGTCCCCGCCGGCGTCTGCGAGGTGCGCATCGCCGCGGCCGAGTACGAGGTCTTCAAGACGAAGGAACCGCTCGAGCCCAACGAGACGAAAGAGGTGAAGTACTACGTCCTCCCGCGGCCCAGCGGCTTCCACACGGTGGTGCGCGACACCAAGGAGAAGAAGGAAGTCGTTCGCCGCACGCTCTCGCGCGTGGAGATCCAGAAGATCCCCGGCACCTTCGGCGATCCCATCCGCGTGGTGCAGAACTTCCCCGGCGTCGCGCGCGCGCCGTTCGGCCTGGGGCAGCTGATCGTGCGCGGGGCGAACCCGAACCAGACGCTCACGTACTTCGACGGCGTGGAGATCCCGCTCCTGTTCCACCTCGGCGGCGGTCCCTCGATCGTCAACGGCGAGTTCCTCGATCGCGTCGACTTCTTCCCCGGCGGCTTCGGCGCTCGCTACGGGCGCGCGGTGGGCGGGGTGGTCGACGTGGCCAGCCGGCGCGGCGCCGTCGACACCTGGCACGGGGTGGCGAAGGTCGACCTGCTCGACTCGAGCTTGTTCGTCGAGGTGCCGGTGACCAAGGACGTCTCGGTCGCCGCGGCCGCGCGTCGCAGCTACATCGACGTGCTGCTGCCGCTGGTGCTGCCCAAAGATCCGCAGGGCGGGGCGCTGCTGGTGCTGCCCGCGTACTGGGACTACCAGGTGCGCGTCGACGTCGGCGGCAAGAAGGGTGAGAAGCTGGCCGACGGGCAGTCGAGCTACTCGCTGTTCGCGTTCGGGTCCGACGACACGCTCAAGGTGATCGCGACCGGCGGCGGCGGCAACATCGACCTCAACGTGGAGACGCAGACCACCTTCCACCGCCTGATCGGCAGCTGGAACTACCGGGGCGGCAACACCACCTTCAAGCTGACGCCCTACGGGGGGCTCGATCTCGCGAGGGTCGACTTCGGCATCGCCAAGCTCAACGCCAATCGGTTCATCACCGGCGTCCGCGCCGATCTCGGCGTCGACGTCAGCAGCTCTTTCACGGTGCGCGCCGGCGTCGACGTCTTCAACATGACCCTGGTGGGCAAGGCCGAGCTGCCGCTGATCAGCGGCGTGCAGTTCATCAGCTTCCCCGGCGCCGAGCCGAAGGTGGAAACGCAGCAGATCTCCACCGTGATCGACTCCTTCGACGGCGCCGCCTACGCAGAGGCCGACTTCACCTTGGGCAGCTTCACCGCCACCCCCGGCCTGCGCGTCAGCCACGCGGTGATCCACGGCCAGGTGCGCGACGCCGTCGATCCGCGGTTGTGGGCGCGCTGGCAGATCCTCGACACCACCTCGCTCAAGGGCTCGATCGGGCTCTACACGCAGCCGCCGGCGGGCACCGACATGGAACCGCCCCCGTTCGGCACCCCCAGCCTCACGCACGAGCGCGCCTTCCAGAGCTCGCTGGGCGTCGCGCACCGCTTCACCGACTCCATCAACGTGGACGTCACCGGCTTCTACAACCGGCGCTACGACAACGTGACCTCGCCCGGCACCACCACCATCAACGACGACGGCACCGTCACCACCACGCGCGCGGCGAACCTGGGCCTGGGCCGCGCCTACGGGCTCGAGGTGATGCTGCGCCACGAGGTGTCGAAGAACTTCTTCGGGTGGATCGCCTACACCTTCAACCGCTCGGAGGAGCGGCGCGCGGGCTCAGGCAGGGACTACCTGGTCAGCACGTTCGATCAGACGCACATCCTCACCGCGGTCGGCAGCTACAAGCTGCCCTGGGGCTTCGAGTTGGGCGCCCGCTTCCGCTACGTCACCGGGCGGCCGAAGTCGGCGCTCATTCACGAGTACGACATCTACCAGGCCGACTCGAACGGCTATTCCACCAGGTTCGGTGAGGCGCGCGCGTCGCGCATCAAGGACTTCCACCAGCTCGACGTTCGCCTCGACAAGAACTTCCTCTTCGAGAAGTGGACGCTCGCCATCTACCTGGACGTTCAGAACGTCTACAACCAGGCCAACGTCGAGGCCTCGTTCTTCGATTACCGCGGTCGGCAGGAGTACGACGTGCCCGGAATTCCCATTCTCCCGGTCCTCGGGATCAAGGCTTCGTTGTGAGGCGCGCGCTCGCCGTCCTGGGCGTGGTGGTGGCCGCGACGGCCTGCATTACTCCGCAGGACCAGCCCACCAACGTGCACGATCTCCGCGTGCTGGGCATGCAGTTCGAGCCGCCCGAGGTGTTGATGACGGGGTGCAACGCCCAGCTGCTGCTCGGGGCGGCGGCGGGCGCGTCAGACGGCGGCACCATCAGCCTGCCCCCGCAGTTCCAGCTGCTGCTCGGGCTGTACGCCGGCACCAAGCTCCAGTTCAAAGCGCTGATCGCCGACCCCGCGGGCAACGGTCGCTCGCTCGACTACCGGTTGCTGGGCTGCGCGAACCGCGGCGATCGCGACTGCAACAACGAGGGTGACTTCGTGGAGTTGGCGAAGGGCACCACCGTGGGCGGCGAGCTCGAGCTGCCCGACGTGCAGCCCGGCATTCAGTTCCTCGATGACGGCCTGGCCACGCCGCTGCTGCTCGAGGTGATCAACCAGGACACCTTCAAGGGGCTGGGCGGCATCCGGGTGCCGGTGGTGCTCGAGTTGTCGGCCGCCGACACCAGCGAGAAGATCTTCGCGCAGAAGCTGATGGTCTACAGCTGCCACTTCTTCCCCTCGATGAAGCCGAACGTCACCCCCGTGCTCCCCGGCATTCTCTTCGACGGAGATCCGTGGCCGGAGGGCGAGGTGAAGAAGGTGCGCGGCAAGCAGGACTTCCCCTTGCGGCCCGAAGACTTCAGCGCGCTCGAGGAGCCCTACGTGGTGCCCAGCCTCCAGCTCCAGCCGATCGACCTCGTCGAGAGCTGGAAGATCACCTGGATGACGACCAGCGGCACCATGAGCCCGTACAACTCAGGCGGCACCGATCTGCGGGGTCAGACGGGCAGACACAACGCCCGCTGGCGGCCCGATCAGTCCGCCAACGAGGGGAAGGACGTCGACTTCTACTTCGTGGTGCGCGACGGGCGCGGGGGCAACTCGTGGCTCAAACGCTCGGTGCGCTGGGAACCCGACTGACCAGGTCCCTCGTTTTCGCGCTGACCGGCATCAAGGCCCCGAAGAAGTGAGTGTCGCGACGTCGCGACAGATCTGTTCGACGGCGACTGCGCGGATGCCGACGTCGACCACCCGTTTGCAGGCTGTTCCTGTAGGTTGCCGTCTTCTTGAGTACGGCTATTGAGGCAAGGGAGCCAGCGATGGCGGACAGGGCTACGCGAGACCGATTTCCACTCGAGGCGGAGA
>VFKJ01000101.1 GCA_009885595.1 Myxococcales bacterium
GCCTTCGTGGCGCGGGGAGAGCGCTTCAAGGCCTACTTCACGGAGTGCGACGAGTGGCTGGCGAAGCACCCGCCCCGCTGACCTGCCGCGGCCTGGGGCTTCAGCTTCCCGGGCGCGCCGCGCCGCCGGCCGGCGTGGGTTCCCAGCGCAGGTTGAACGCGGCCAGGGGCGAGGGCTCGGCGAGGTTGGGGTCGAGCTTCATCCGCTCGAACTCCTGGTGCAGCCACTGCGACCCCACGAAGGGCCGCACGTCGAGTTCGCCCGCCTCGAACCGGGCGCCGATCGTCAGGCCCGCGACGTGGCCCGCGCCGGCCGCCCGCCACCCCACGCCATCGGTGAACGCCACCCCCCGCAGCCGCGCCGCGCCGAGCCTCGCGTCGGTGAGCTGCACCAGGGTCTGCGCCGGGGTGTGCCAGGCGGTGCCGGAGAAGATGAGCGGGCCATCGCCCAGCAGCTCCGGCAGCAGCAACGGCATCCGCTTCGCGGCCGCGGCGCGGATGGGGCGGGCGTCCTCCACCATCGCGGCGATGACGTGCGCGCTCGCCCACTCGAGGGCGACGCCCTGCACCAGGTCGTGGCTCGAGAGGACCAGGTCCAGCTCCACCTGGTTGAGCAGGAGGCGCACCGGCTTTTCCTCGAGCTCGGCGTGCACCAGGCCGCCCGCCTCGCCGGTGAAGGTCGGCTGGCTGGTGCCGGGCGCGAGCGCGGCCCGCACCGTCGCCACGCCCACGACGTTGAGCCCGTCCTGGCGGGCCTTCACGGGGTCGAGCTTCACCAGCAGGGAAGTGGCCGGCCCGAGCTTCCCGGAGAGGAGGCGTACGTCGACATCGAGGCTGCCGCGGCCCGCCAGCTCCAGGTTCGGCAGGTAGAGCCGGGCGAACGAGAGGTCGTCGAGGCTGCCCTCGAGTTGAACCGAGGCGGAGATGGGCCTGAGGACCTGCAGGTCCGGGTGGGTCTCGATGTCGTAGGGCGCCACGTCGACGTCAGCGCGCATGGAGAAGTCGGTCGAGACCTTCGTCTGGCCGAGCGACAGGGTGCCCGGCTCGAGCGTGAGCAGCGCGGGGCGGACCCAGAGGTGGCGCAGGGGCTGGAGCTCGAAGGCCCCCTGCACGCGGCCGGTGCCCTGCCAGGCGAACTCCATCACCCACACCTCGCGCACCGTCGCGTCGACGTCGTCCACCTGCACCGTCCACAGCAGGTCCGGCGCAGGCAAAGGAGGCGCCACCGCAGCTCTGACCGGAGGTCGCGCGAAGCCGGGGATCGCGGGGTACGCCTCGAGCCGCGCGTCGTCGGCGTCAGGGGCATCCGCCTTCACCAGCATGCGCCACGACGCCCCGGTGGCGCGCACGCGCGTGGCGTGGAACTTCTTTCGCGTCAGCGACCACAGGGAGAGGTCCACCCTGGCCTCGTCGAGCTGCAGGTAGAACTGAACGTTGTGGTCCTGGAAGCGCACCGTGAGGTCCTCGAGGTGCACGCGGCCCGGCCAGACCGTCCAGGCGCGGCCGTAGTCGACGGTGAGCTCCTCGGGCGCCACGTTGGTGAGTCCTCGCACCACGTCGGTGGAGAGGATCAGGTTGCCGAGCCCCACATAGAGGAGCGCCGCCGCCACCAGGGCGAGGCCCAGCCCTCCTGCGATTCTCGTCCGGAGCCGCATGCCCCGCTTTGGTGCGACAGGCGTGCCAGATCGCCGGCCTGCGCTGCGACACGTAGCGGGCGGGCGTTCAAGCGCATTGATTTCGCCGCGCCTCAGCCTTCCGTGGACGGGTGCGTGGCGTGTTGGCGAAGCCCCCGCACAAATGACTCACCCGCGAGCCGAGCGCTCCGCGAAGAGCAGCACGCCCGCAAGGCAGAGCGCGAAGAAGTCGCGCGTCATCGCTGCGGTGGGGCCGTGGAGATGTCCAGTTGTTGCCCTGGCGCAGCGAGGATCTTCCGCACCCAGGCCGGCTTGCCCTCGCACAGCACCTTGAGCTCCAGCACCTCGCCGGCTGCCACGTTGGCAGTGAGGGGCGTCGAGCCCTTCGCGGGCGTGCCGTCGATCTCCACCGGGCACCCCGGCTCGGCGCTGCTCACGGTGAGGCGCGCGGTCTGCCCTGGGCTCGCGGAGGCCTCGAACAGCGGCTGGAGATCCAGCACCTTCCCCACCTTCGCCGTCCCCATGCGCTTGAGCGCGCCACCGACCGCCACCGAGACGACGACCGGCGCCTCGGTCTGCTGGGGTGCCAACGTGAGCGGGTCCACCTCGACCCCGGAGATGAAGAGCTGCTCGTTGGCCTGCAGGTTCGCGATCTCCACCTGCGCCTCGCCGCGAGGCATCAGCAGCAGGCCGCCACCCACCGCCGCGGCCACCACCACGAGCCCGCCGAAGATCAGCGGCCCGACTCGCCGCCGCGGGGCTGGGGGCGCCTCGGCCACGGCCACCAGCTCTGCCACCAAAAGCGGCCCGGCGTCGCTGCCGTCCGCTGGCGCCACTTTCGGTAGCGACCCCGACTGCGGGCTCGGGCGTGACAGGCTGCCTGAGGGCCGCGCCGCGGGCCCAGGCACGGGCGTGCTCCCGGACGGGCGCGGCGTCAGCCCCGAGGGGCGCGTGGGCCCGGGTGCTGGCGTCAGGCCCGAGGGGCGCGTGGGCCCGGGTGCTGGCATCAGGCCCGAGGGGCGCAGGGCCCGGGCGACGCCGCCCGATGGCGTCGCGCCGGGCGCCCGAGGCGCCGAGGGGCGCGACACCACCCCCGTCTTCGGCTGGCCCGCCTGGCTGGCGCCCCCGGGCTCTCCGCCCGTCGGCGTGAGCTGGGACGGGCTCTGGGCGATCGCCAACAGGGGGTTGCTGTTCGAGCGGGGCCCCCCCACCTCGGCAATGCTCGCGGGCGAGAAGTCCTTGAGGTGCTCTCCCAGAAGGTCGCGCACGTAGTGCGAGACGTCGATCGGCGACGAGCGGTAGCCGTGCCGCGCCATCACCTCTTCGATCGCCTCCCGGAACTCGCCGGCGCTCTGGAAGCGCTCGTCGGGGCTCTTCTCCAGCGCCCGGAAGACCAGCTCGCACACGTCCTCTGGCAGGCTGGGGACCGCCTGCCGCGGGTCCGCCACCGGGGTCTGGGCGATCGCGGTGAGGGTGGCGACGTCGTTCTCCGCGCGGAAGGGCAGGAAGCCCGTGAGCGCCTCGAAGAGCACGATGCCCAGCGAAAAGAGGTCGTGGCGCGCGTCGAGCGGCAGGCCGCGGATCTGCTCCGGTGACGAGTAGTGAATCTTTCCCTTGAACGTCCCGGGCCGCGTGCCCTCGCCGCCGTCGCTCACCTTGGCGATGCCGAAGTCCGACAGCTTCACCGCGCCGTCGAGCGACACGAGGATGTTGTGCGGGCTCACGTCACGGTGGATCACCGGGTGCGAGTGCCCCATCGGGTCGACGAAGGTGTGCGCGTAGTGCAGGCCCGCGGCGGTCTCGGCCACGATGCGCAGCGCGTGGGGCACCGGCAACGACGAGCCCGACTTCCGCGCCATCACCAGCACGCGCTTGAAGTCCGGGCCGCGCACGTATTCCATCGTCAGGTGCGCCACGCCGTCGAGCGAGCCGACGTCGAAGAGCTGCACCACGTTGGGGTGCGTCAGCCGGGCGTTGGCCCGGGCCTCGGCGAAGAGCATCTCCACGAAGTCCGGCGACTGCGCGAACTGCGGGAGAATCCGCTTCACCGTGACGTACTTCTCGAAGCCCTTGAGGCCGACCTGCCGGGCGAGGAAGACCTCGGCCATGCCTCCCCGGCCGAGGTGCTTGAGCAGGTGGAGGTTCTGGTTGGGCGCGTCCTTCTCGGGCACCGCCTTGAGCCCCGTCTGCGAGGTCCGCGCCCCGGAAGAGCTGGTGGGCGTGTTCGGGTCGGGCAGCGCAGCGCCGTGGATGACCTGGCTGGCCGCCTTGGGCTCGACCGCCTCGATCTTCTCGTAGGGCACGTCCGTGGCGGGGTGCTCGGCCAGCAGCTTGCTGGCGCCCTCCACGCGCGGCACCTGAACCTGGGCGCCGCAGACGCCGCACGCCCGGCGCTCCGAGCCGTCGCCGGTGGTCGTACGCAGGTACGAGGCCGCCGACACCGCCTGGAACAGGCCGCTGCCGCAGCTCGCGCACTCGCACGGCAGCCACAGGTTGGCGATGGCGACGTTCGGCATCGCCTCCATCGTCTCCAGCGCCCCCACCGCGATGGGCGGGAGCCGCCAGAGGACCACCGACGCCGTGGCAGCCGCGGCGGCCAGCACCTCGCGGATCTTCTTGATCCCCGCGGGCTCGATCTCCGCCACGCCGCCGAAGTCGTAGACGACCGTGCCCTCGAGCCCGCTCGAGAGGCGGCGCACCGAGAGGTCGCCGCGAATGGTGCTCGGCATGCGCACGTACGTCACGTCCTCCTCCACCAGCTTCACGGAGTTGACGTGGTCGGTGGCGCGCGGGGCGATGAGCGAGTTCAGGTACCGCTCGACGCTCGCCTCGAGCCCATTCACCGGGTGCTGTTTGACGAAGCTGAAGTACTCGTCGGCCTGGTCGGCGAAGCGCAACGGCGACTCGCACGACGGGCAGTTGAACTCGGGCACCTTGCCCTCGGCGAGCAGCGGCCCGGCGGTGCGCAGATCCACCACGCGCACGCGCTCCTCGCCGCACTTGTCGCAGGCGTAGGGCGCGAGCACCGAGAGCACCTGGGCGATGCCGGCGAAGCCCTCGACCATGTTGAGCTGGTCCACCAGCACGGGGGGCGCGTGCAGCAGGTACAGGCCCAGGGCGCCCAGCGGCAGCTGCTGGGTCAGCTGCATCCACTGGCGCACGCCGAAGGAACTGATGCGCTCGACCCGGCCCAGGTCGATGAGCACGTGGCCCACCAGCGTGTCCGCCAGCTTCTTCGTCGAGAGGGTCTCGTCGATGGTCCCGCGGATCCACACATGGGAGACCGGGCCTGTCTGGCGCCGCTCGATGGTGTACGAGGGTTTGCGGGCCGGGGTGGGCGGGGCGGGGCTAGTCATGGGGCAGGCTCGAGCATGGCACAGGAAGCCGGGATCGTCGGCGAGAACTCCTCATGCGCTGACACTCGTTCGCGCCTCTGCCGCCGCCTCCAGGAAGGCCTGGTAGTGGTGCGGCGTGCCCTGGAAGAGCAGCGGGGCCCCGCACACCTCGCACTCAGGCGGCGGCACGCCCAGGACCTCGTGCGGGGGCAGCTCCAGCAGCGCGTCGCGGTGACAGGCCGGGCACGAGAAGGGACACATCACCGACGTCACCCGAACGCTCTGGAGCAGGCCGCTGACCTCCCCGGCCAGGCGCACCAGCGTCTCCGGACACCCCGAGAGCTCGACCTCGCGCCCCCGCAA
>VFKJ01000772.1 GCA_009885595.1 Myxococcales bacterium
ACTGCGAGAGGTTGCTGCAGGTGCCGAAGCCCTCCGCGTCCATCTGGCGGGCCATGTTCTTCGCGCGCTCGGACCGCTCGGGCTCGCCCTGCGGCAGGTGCGCGAGGTGGGACGCCTTCGCCGCTACGAACAGCATCGCCGAGGCGTTCTTGCAGGCCGCCACGCAGGCGCCGCAGCCGATGCAGGCCGCCGCGTCCATCGAGAGGTCTGCTTCCCGCTTGGGAATGGGCAGCGCGTTGGCGTCAGGCGCACCGCCGGTGGCCACCGACACGTAGCCGCCCGCCGCCACGATGCGATCGAACGCCTGGCGATCGACCACCAGATCGCGCAGCACCGGGAAGGCGCGCGCGCGCCACGGCTCGATGAAGATGGCGTCGCCGTCCTTGAAGTGGCGCATGTGCAGCTGGCACACCGTGACGCCCTTGTGGCCGCCGTGGGGGATGCCGTTGATCACCATCGAGCACATGCCGCAGATGCCCTCGCGGCAGTCGTGATCGAACGCGACGGGCTCCTCGCCCTTGTTCGTCAGCTGCTCGTTGAGGGTGTCCATCATCTCGAGGAAGGACATGTGCTCCGACACGCCCTCCACCACGTAGTCCTTCATCTCGCCCGGCTGGTCCTTGCTGGTCTGGCGCCAGACATGGAGCTTCAGCTTCATCAATTTCTCACTCACTTGTAGCTCCGCACAGACGGGTGGAAGGCTTCGAACACCAGCGGCTCCTTGTGCCGCACCGACTTGTTCACCTCGGGCGCGACTTCCCACACCGAGACGTGGCTGTACTTCTCGTCGTTGCGCCTGGCCTCGCCCTCGTCTTCGTGCTCTTCGCGGAAGTGACCGCCGCACGACTCGTCGCGATCGAGCGCGTCCATCACCAGCAGCTCGCAGAACTCGAAGAAGTCGGCGACGCGGCCGGCCTGCTCGAGCGACTGGTTCAGGTTCTCCCCTGAGCCGGGCACGTTCACGTTGCGCCAGAACTCCTCGCGCAGCGCGGGGATCTCGACGAGCAGCTCCTTGAGCCCCTTCTCGTTGCGGGCCATGCCGCATTTTTCCCACATCATCGAGCCCAGCTGCCGGTGGAAGCTGTCCACCGAGCGCTTGCCCTTGATGGAGAGGAACTTCGCGGTGCGCGCGCTGGTGTCGGCGATCGCCTTCTTGAACTCCGGGTGATCGGCCGTCACCTTGGGCTGCTTGGCCGTCGCGAGGTACGCGCCGATCGTGTACGGCAACACGAAGTAGCCGTCGGCCAGGCCCTGCATCAGCGCCGAGGCGCCCAGCCGGTTGGCCCCGTGGTCGCTGAAGTTCGCCTCACCGATCACGTGCAGGCCGGGGAGGTTGCTCATCAGGTTGTAGTCAACCCACAGCCCACCCATCGTGTAGTGGACGGCCGGGTAGATCCGCATGGGCACGGTGTACGGGTCTTCGCCCGTGATCGTCGTGTACATGTCGAACAGGTTTCCGTAGCGCTCGCTGATCACCTTCTTGCCGAGCCGCTTGATGGAATCGGCGAAGTCCAGGTACACGCCGCGGCCGCCCGGGCCCACGCCGCGCCCTTCGTCGCAGACCTGCTTGGCCGCGCGCGAGCTGATGTCGCGAGGCGCCAGGTTGCCGAACGAGGGGTACTTGCGCTCGAGGTAGTAGTCCCGCTCGTCCTCGGGGATCTGCCCTGCAGCCCGGGTGTCGCCCTTCTTCTTCGGGGCCCACACGCGCCCGTCGTTGCGCAGCGACTCGCTCATCAGGGTGAGCTTGCTCTGGTAGTCGCCCGCCTGGGGAATGCAGGTGGGGTGAATCTGCGTGTAGCAGGGGTTGGCGAAGCCAGCGCCCTTCTTGGCCGCGCGCCAGGTGGCGGTGACGTTGCAACCCTTGGCGTTGGTGGAGAGGAAGTACGCGTTGCCGTAGCCGCCGGTGGCGAGCACCACTGCGTCGGCCGCCCACGCCTCGATCTTCCCGCTCACCATGTCGCGGGTGATGATCCCGCGGGCGTGCCCGTCGATCAGCACCAGCTCGAGCATCTCGTGGCGGGTGTGCATCTTCACGCTGCCCGCGTTCACCTGCTTCTCCAGCGCCTGGTAGGCGCCGAGCAGCAGCTGCTGGCCGGTCTGGCCGCGCGCGTAGAAGGTGCGGCTGACCTGCGCGCCGCCGAAGGAGCGGTTGCTCAAGTGCCCGCCGTACTCACGGGCGAAGGGAACGCCCTGGGCGACGCACTGATCGATGATGTTCGCGGACACCTCGGCGAGCCGGTAGACGTTCGCCTCGCGCGCGCGGAAGTCGCCGCCCTTGACGGTGTCGTAGGCGAGCCGGCGAACCGAGTCGCCGTCGTTCTGGTAGTTCTTCGCGGCGTTGATGCCGCCCTGCGCCGCGATGGAGTGCGCGCGCCGGGGCGAGTCCTGGAAGCAGAACGCCTCGACCTGGTAGCCCAGCTCGGAGAGCGCGGCCGCCGCGGAGCTGCCGGCGAGGCCCGTGCCCACCACGATGATCTTGAACTTGCGCTTGTTGGCCGGGTTGATCAGCGCGACCTGCTGCTTGTACGTGGTCCACTTCTGTTCAATCGGCCCTGCGGGAATGCGCGAATCGAGCTTCATGGCTTGATGAACCCCACCAGGACTGCGAGCGGAATGGAGGCGAACAGGGCGCACAGCCCGTAGCCGATCACGAGCGACGCCTTGCGCAGGGCGGGGGTCCACTTCGCGCCCCAGGCGCCCACGTGCTGGAAGAGGCTGTAGATGCCGTGAGAGAGGTGCGCGGCCAGCAAGAACATCGAGACGATGTAGAGGATCGCGATCAGCGGCTGCTGGAAGCCCATCACCAGCATCGCGTAGGCGTCGTAGTGCCCGTCGGCGGTCAACAGGGTCGGCTGCGGCCCGGTGAAGCGCCAGGTGAAGTGGGCCAGGTGGTAGAGGAAGAAGGAGAGGATCACCAGGCCGCTGAGCATCATCGTCTTCGACGCGGTGCTGGCCGGTGCCTTGGCCTCGTGCGCGTAGGCGACGGGGCGGGCGGCGCGGTTGAGTTGCGTGGAGCGCGCGGCGGTGAAGAAGTGCAGCGGAATGCCCAGGAGGAGGGCGATGCGGGTGGGCCACACCAGCAGCGGGGTGGCCGCCAGCGTCGCCGCGTAGTGATTGAACGCGTCGCGGCCGACGAAGGTGAGCAGGTTGCCGGCGAGGTGTCCGCAGAGGAACAGCCCCAGGCCCAGCCCGGTGATGGCCATGATGTACTTCGAGCCCACCGAGCTCATCAGGAACCGGATGATCGATCCGAGGAAGGTGTCCCCTCTCGAATCGCGCTTCAACTCCATCGCATCTGCCATCGCTTCGTCCTTCCAGGAGAGGGTGCGCCTTCGCAGCCTTGGGTAACGGGGCTTGCGCGGATCAGAGGGGGCGTTTGCCGTTCGGTGCATGGATCGACAAGTGAAATCGTGTGCGCTGGCAGTAGGAAACGTGATGACACGCGCAGCGGCCCACGCGTCTGGTACGCGGGAGCGGTGACGAACGCTGCGCCCCCACCCGGAAAGCCCGTGCGTCTCGTGCTGGGGGCGCTGCTGGTGCTGGGGGCGATGCTCCCCGGGACGATCGTGATCCCGGTGGTGCGCAGCCTGATCGTCTCGGGCTGGCCCGGCTCCGAGTGGTTGATGCACGCGTTCCTCGCGGTGAACCTGCTGGGGGCGGTGGTGGGCGGGCCCCTGCTGGCGGTGCGCGCGGAGCGAATCGGCCGCCGCCGGTGGGTGGCGGGGATCTCCTCGATCCTCGATGGCGCGCTGCTGCTCGTGGTGACGCTCTACCCACCGGTGTGGCTGCTGTTGGCGCTGCGCTTCGTGCAGGGCTGCGTCTACATCGCGGCGGTCTCGATCCTGATGGGGACGATTCGCCGGCAGTCGAAGTCGCCCGCCGCCATGGGCGTGGTGGGCTTCTCGGTGGTGCTGTCGATCCTGATCGGCATTCCGTTGGGCGCTGCCCTGGCGAAGACCAGCCCCACCTTGCCGCTGCTGGTGGGCGGGGTGATCGGCGTGCTCACGGGCCTGGTGGCGTTGGTGGTGCTGCCGAAGTCGACCGACGCGGAGCAGTCGCAGGTGACCTTCCGCTCCCTCATCTTCGACGCGCCGTTGTTGCGCGCGCCGACGATCGTGGTGGGGCTGGAACGCTTCGCGGTGGGCGCCTTCATCGTGCCCTTGCAGCTCTACGGGCATCACGTGCTGGGCGTGCCGGACTCGCGCGTCAACGGCTGGTTCTCCGCGTTCCTCGCGATCTTCGCGCTGGCCACCTGGCCCATGGCGCGCCTGGGTGATCGGGTCGATCGCTGGAAGCTGATCTCGCTGGGAGCGCTCTTGTATGCGGGGTCCTACGTGGCGCTGCCTTTCGTGCCGCTGGAAGGAATCGCCGCGGTGCTCTGCGTGGCGGGCCTCGCGTCGGCGGCGATCTACGGACCGAGCCTGGGCCTGGCGGCGCAGGCGGTGCCCGACACCGCGCGCGCCTCGGCGATGGCGGTGCTCAACGCGG
>VFKJ01000913.1 GCA_009885595.1 Myxococcales bacterium
CTCGTTGCCGATGATCACCGCGCAGACGCCCCGCGGGTTCATGTCAAGCCTGCGGGGTGTGCGAAGCCGCAGCGTCCATGCCCAGCGACTTGCGCAGCTCGCGCAGGCGAAGCAGTTGCTGCCGCTCGCGGCCGTTCACCCTCGCGCCCAGGAGGAAGCGAACCAGGGCGTAGGTGAGGGCGATCGCCGAGAGGACCGCGAAGGCCAGGGCGTACTCGGGGTTGGTGGTGGAGAAGTCCCACCACAGCTTCCCCGAGGTGCCCCCGAGGGCGACCACGAGCAGGCTGCTGACCGCCCCGTGTGCGAAGTGGCGCGTGCTCTCCCGGGTCGAGAGGGACGAGAGGACGGCGTCATGCTCGGCGCGGAGGGGATCGGTCTGCATACGAAGATCGCCTTACCGACCTGCGCGCCACGCATCAAGCGTCGGGGTACGGAACTTCGTTGCCGCAGTCGCTGCAGCGAACCCCCGCCCTGGTGTTGGCGCCGCAGGCGCGGCAGCGCACCTTGACGTCGAGCTCGCCGATCATCGTGCCCATCACCGCCACCACGGGCGCGGCGACGATCGGGAGCTTCATGCCGCAGCGATCGCAGAGGCTGCCGGTCGCCTGCACGTTGCGGCAATAGCGGCAGGTGACGGGCCCATCGACGTAGGCGGTCCGCTGGCCGTCGTCGGGCACGCGATCTTCCGAGAGGTCGGCGACCCGCTCGATCGCCACGTCGCCCACGGGGGCCATGCCGGTGTGCTCGACATCGGGGGTCTGCTCGGGCGCGACGTTGACCGCGGCGAAGTGAGTGACCTCGAGCTCGCCCATTTTTTCGACCGGCACGTCGCCCAGGCGATCGGGCACGGTGATCTCGAGGCCCTCGACGCGCTCCTCGCGCACGGGAGGCGGGCCCAGATCGCCCAGGCCTCCCAGATCCTTCCCGCAGACCTCGCACTCGACACCGAAGTCCTGCGTGTGCTCACAGACGGGGCAGATCATGTGGCCCGCAGTGTAGCAGCCTCACCTCAGCCCACCCGAGCCAGTTTGAGCCGGCCTTCCCAGCGCTCTTCCAGCGCGCGCACCAGGCGCTGGTGTTCCGGGGCCTGGAGCTCGGGATCGCGATCGACGATCGCCCTCGCCTCTTCTTGTGCGGTCGCCAGCAGCGCCTGGTCCCTCACCAGGTTGGCGACGGCGAGCTCCGGGAGGCCGCTCTGGCGCGTCCCCAGGAACTCGCCGGGCCCGCGGATCTCGAGATCGCGCTCGGCGATCACGAAGCCGTCGGTGCTCTCTTCCATCACGTGCAGCCGCTCGGCCGCCTCGGCGCTCTGGGCGTAGCCCGTCACCAGGATGCAGAACGACTTGGCGGCGCCCCGGCCCACCCGGCCGCGCAGCTGGTGCAGCTGAGAGAGCCCGAAGCGCTCGGCGTGCTCCATCACCATCACCGAGGCGTTGGGCACGTCGACCCCGACCTCGACCACGGTGGTGGAGACGAGGACGTCGAGCTCGTGCTTTCGGAACGCGCTCATCACCGTGTCCTTCTCGTCCTGCTTCATGCGGCCGTGCAGCAGGCCCACCCGCGCCTCCGGAAAGAGCGCCTTGAGCTGGGCTGCGCCCTGGGTGGCGTCGGCGAGGTCGACCTTCTCGCTCTCCTCGACCAGCGGATAGATCACGTAGGCCTGGTGGCCCTTGCCCAGCTCGCTGCGCACCACGTCCCAGGCGCGGCTGCGGGCCTTCTCCGACACCACGTGGGTCTCGATGGGCGTGCGGCCCGGCGGCAGCTCGTCGATCACCGACACGTCGAGATCGCCGTACATCGTCATCGCCAGGGTGCGCGGAATCGGCGTGGCGGTCATCACCATCACGTCGGGGCGCACGCCCTTGCCCATCAACAGGTGGCGCTGCATCACCCCGAAGCGGTGCTGCTCGTCGATCACCACCAGGCCGAGCTTCTCGAAGGACACCGATTCCTGAATGAGCGCGTGGGTGCCGACCGCGACGCGCACTTTCCCCGAGGCGACCGCGGCGCGCTGGGCGGCCTTCACCTTCGCGGTGCCGCTGCCGGTGACCAGCGCCACCTCGACGCCCAGGGGCGCCAGCCACTTCTGGAAGGTGCGGTAGTGCTGCTCGGCGAGGATCTCGGTGGGGGCCATCACCGCCACCTGGTAGCCGTTCTCGACCGCCACGGCCGCGGCCACCAGCGCCACCGCGGTCTTGCCGCTGCCCACGTCTCCCTGCAGCAGCCGGTTCATCGGCTCGGGCCGCGCCATGTCGCGCGCGACCTGCGAGACCACCCGCTGCTGGGCGCCAGTCAGGGTGAAGGGCAACAGCGCCTTGGCCTGGTCCAGCCGCTGGGCCGAGACGTCGAAGGCGATGCCCGGCTGCACCTTCACCCCGCGCCGCCGCAGCGCCATGCCCAGCTGGAGGAAGAAGAGCTCGTCGAAGGCAAGCCGCTGGTGCGCGGGCGAGGTGTGCGAATCGAGCGCGTCGAGCCTCGCGTCACCGGGAGGGAAGTGGAGGTAGCGCAGCGCCTCGCCCAGCCCGAGCAGCTTCAGGCGATCGCGCAGCGCCTCGGGGAGCGGCTCTTCGATGGAGCTGGCGAACTTGTCGGCCACCCGGAAGGCGAGCTCGCGCAGGGAGCGCTGCTCGTGCCGCTCGAACCCCGGGTACACCGGGACGATGCGGTTGAAGTGGATGGGCGAGGTCTCGACGTCGTCGGCGGGTTCGATCTCGGGGTGCGGCATCTCCCAGCCGAAGTTGGTGGCCCTCGCCTCGCCGCTGACGACGAGCCGCTTGCCGATGGGAAACCGCGCCTTGAGCCAGGGCCCGGTCTGGAAGAACACCGCGGCGATGCTGCCGGAGCTGTCGGCGAGCACCGCGCGGAACTGCCGGCGGCCGCGCCCGAAGCTGTCTTCCGCGCGGCGGACCTCGGCGATGATCGTGCCGCGCTCGCCCGAGGTGAGCTGGGCGATCTTCTTGAGGGTGCGGCGATCTTCGTACACGCGCGGCAGCAGGAAGAGGACGTCTCCGGTGCGCTGCAGCCCCTTCTTGTTGAGCAGCCCGACCAGGCGCGGGTTGATGCGCCAGCCGACGAGCTTGAGCGGGGTGGCGAGCGGGCCCGAGGTGGGGGCGATGCTGAGCATGCGCGCCTCTTCGGAGGGCTCCTCGGTGGCGGCGGCTTTCTTCTTCCGGGTCTTCTTCGGGCTTACCTCTCCTTGCGCAGCGGGGAGAGGTTCGGCCCTCGACTCCGCTCGGGCTGAACGGATTGGGCCGGTTCCGTTCACGCCGAGCGGAGTCGAGGCGCCCGTTTCACCAGGCATGAGTCCTTCCTCTTTGAGCACCTGCCCCACCCGCCGAATCGACGCCTTGCGCACCTCGAGCTCACTCGAGTCGATGCGCTCCAGCTCGGCCTCGAGCACCGCGAGCCGCGCCTTCGCCAGGGTCGGGCGGGCGCGCTCCACCGCCGCGGCGAGCGTGGTGCGCAGGCCCTTCACCGAGCGCAGATTGGCGAAGTCGCGCGCGCCGGCAAAGCGCAGCGGGCCCAGCAATGAGTCCAGCGGGTGCGGGCTAGGCGACATCCTCGAAGTCGACCGAGAGCACTTCGTACTCCCGGGCGCCCCCCGGGCTCAGAATGGTCACCACGTCGCCGACCAGCTTGCCGATGAGGCCGCGCGCGACGGGCGAGTTGACCGAGATCCACCGCTTCTTCAGATCGGCCTCGAACTCGCCGACGATCCGGTAGCCGACCTTCTTCTCGTTCTCGAGATCGAGCAGCTCCACCGAGGCGCCGAACAGCACCTTCTTCTGGCCCTTGAAGGCGACCACGTCGATCACCTCGGCCCCACCGATCCAGGCGTTGAGGGTGAGGATGCGGCCCTCGATGTAGCCCTGCTTCTCCTTGGCGGCGTGGTACTCGGCGTTCTCGCGCAGATCGCCGTGCGCGCGCGCGATGCCGATCTCCTGGGAGATCTTGGGCCGCTCGATGTTCTCGAGGTGCTTGATCTCCTCCTGCATCTTCCTCAGGCCGGCAGCGGTGGTGGGGAACCGATCAGACATCGTGACTTCCTTTTGAGCGACGAAAGGCGAGAACCGAAGCGGCGGACCGTAGCGGACAGTACCTCGTCGGGTCTAGCGTGCGCTGGTGCTGTCCGTGAAGGAACTCAGAGGCCTCGCGACTCGTTTTTCCCCGAAGCAGTTTCGCGAGCAGATGGGCCCGTTCGTGCTGGTGCAGCAGCCGCCCCAGCTCGCCTCCGGCACCCCCTCTACCCAGTCGATGGGTCTGCCTTCGAATGTGCACCGCACCACCGTGGCCAAGCCCGAGAAGGTGTCCGCCGGAGCGCTGGGCCTGTTGTTCCAGTTCGACGAGCTCGTGGTGGCGTCCGTGCCTCCGCTGCACGGCGTCGACCAGCTGACGGTGGGCCGCCAGCCCGACAGCGACCTGGTGCTCGACGATCCATCCGTGTCGAAGACGCACGCGCTGTTGCGGTGGGATGAGGCGAATCAGCGCTGCTCGATCCAGGATCTCGGCTCGACCAATGGCACCTTCCTCAACGCGAGCGTGCGGCTGCGACGCGAGACGACCCTCAAAGACGGCGACATCCTGTCGTTCGGAGAGGTGCAGTACTGGTTTCTCCTGACGGCGACCCTGCACGAGAAGCTGAAGAAGGAAGCCGCGCGCGGCTTCGGGGTCTGAATCACCCTTCATGGTCTGAGGGTTGCAGCCTCGCCCCGCGGGACACGCAGCACTTCGTCCTCGGAGGAAGAACCATGGAACCGCAAAACTACGTCGAAGGTGGAGATAACCGCCCGATCGCAGAGTCAGGCGAATATTCCTCGAAGCGCGAGGGCAAGGTGGCCCGCGCCATCGAGCAGCAGACCGCGAAGATCCCCTCTGACCTGTTTCTCTGGGCCGCGGGGGCGTCGATCATCGGCTCACTCATCTACCAGGCGATCGGCACGTTCGGAGGCCGCGCGGTGCAGATGAAGCAGCTGGTCAAGCCCACGCGCGTTCCGACGGCGCAGTTCGTCGGCATGTGGGCGCCGACGTTCTTGATCCTGGGGCTCTACAACAAGCTGGTGAAGGTGGCCGGCTCGGACCGGTTCGATCGGAGCAGCTCGACGTACTGAGCGACCCGCCAGTGAAACTCCTCGTCAGACCATGTCGACGAGGAGCAGCTCGGGCTGCTCGACGAACTTGATCACCTCGTAGGCGAACTCCGCGCCCGTGGCGCCATCGATCACCCGGTGATCGAACGCGAACGAGAACAGCATGATGGGCTTGATGAC
>VFKJ01001190.1 GCA_009885595.1 Myxococcales bacterium
CGGGTGGAGCGACTGGTCTTCTCGGCGAGGTTGCGCACCTCGGCGGCGACCACCGCGAAGGCCTTGCCGCTCTCGCCGGCCTGGCTGGCGATGATGGCCGCGTTCAGGGCGAGCAGGTTCGTCTGATCGGCGATCTCCTGGATCACCTCGACCACGCGGCCGATCTCCTGGCTGCTGACGCCCAGCTCGTCCACCAGGTCCGCGGCGCGGCTGACGGTGTCGTCGATGCGCTTGATGCCCTTGAGCGCGTCGCCCACCAGCTGGGCGCCCTGGGTGGCGGTGGCGGTCACCTCGCGCGCGAGCTCGCCCGTCTCGTCGCTGCGGCGCCGCACGGCGTCGATGCTGTCCTCGGCCACGGACACGGCCTCGCGCGTCTGCACGGTGAGCCGGCCCACGGTGCTGCTCGCCTCCATCACCAGCACCGAGCGCTGGCTGATGGCGTCCACCCGCGCCGAGGTCTTCTCGCTGGCGGTGTTGAGCAGGGTGAGCGCGCGCGCCACCTGCTCGATGCTCTCGGTCATCTCGGTGAGCGAGGTGGTGGTCTCCCGCGCGAAGGACTCCAGCTGGGCCACCCGCTTGCCGCTGCCTTCCAGGCTCTCGCCCATGCCGGCGACGGCCTTCTCGCTGCGCTCCACCGCGGCGCCCTGGCGGCGGGCGGCGTCGAGCACGTTGCGCGCCTGCTCCTCGACGCCCCGCGCGGTGCGGTGCAGGGAACTGGTCACCCGCTGCACCTGCCAGAGGGCGCGGCGCAGGCTCAGGGCCAGGCGCTGCAGATCGGTCTCGTCGGGCCCTTCGCTCACCGGGAGGACGGTGAGGTCGCCCTCGGCGAAGCGCTCGATCACCTCGCGGCGGCGCTCGGACCGGCGGCTGCCCAGCTGGAAGAAGGTGAGCCAGCCGCCCAGGGTGAAGCAGGCCACCGTGGAGATACACAACGCGAACCAACCGACCCAGGTGCCGGGCTGGCCGGTGATGGCGAGCAGCACCAACCCCGAGAAGAGCCCGGTGAGGAGTCCGCCCGCGGGGCCGAAGAGCAACAGGTACCAGCGGTTCGCCATGAGTGCGTCGAACCCTATTCGCGCGGGGCGCCAGCGTCACTTGTTCGCGGTGTGGCACACTCGGGGCCGTGTTCGCGCTGGTGCTCAGCCTGCTCGCCGCCGCCCCTGACGAGTCGCGCCGCTTCGTGCTCGAGGTCGCGGGGGTTCCGGTCGCGGAGCTGCGGGTGTCGGTGAGCGGAGATCGCTACCTGTACGAGTCGACGCACTTCCTCGAGGAAGGCCCGCGAAAGCGTCAGGTCCAGCTGCGCTTGAAGAAGAACGCCCCCCAGCCAGAGGTGCTCGCGCTGCTGCACCCTCCGAAGCCGGGGTGCGTCGAGGTGCTGGAAGAGCGCAACGCCGTGCTGGAGACGCTGTGTGTCGAGTCGGCCAGTCCACAGACCGTCAGCGGGACGATCGCCGGCGAGAAGTTCAGCGCGGACTACGACGACGCTGGCGTGCTGAGCGGCATCACCGTGGGCTCCGCCAGGTGGCGCGCCGCGACTGCACCCACGGCGCCCCCGCCCCAGAGTCCGTTCGTCAAGGGAGTGGCCGTGCCCTCGGGACCGCTGCAGCTCGAGCCCCCGGTAGAGGAGGCGCGTTGGCTCTCCGCGTCTCCGGAGGGCGTGGGCGCACCCGATCGCGTGGGGCGAACTCGATGCCTCGTGCTCGCGCGCGAAGAAGCGGCTCGCCGGCCGGGCTCACACGTCTCGGTGGGGCTGGTGATCGAAGGCGGCCGTGCGTACCCGCATGCCTGGGTGACCGGAGCCGACAGGAACCCGGTCGACCCTTCGGTGCTCGGGGGAGATTCCATTCTCCAGGAGCGTCGCTACCTCGAGGTGCCGCCAGAGCGCGCCGGCGCGTTCTTCCTGCGGCTGTTCGACGGCGCGCTGAAGCTGAAGGCGAAGTGATGTGGCTCCTGGTGCTCGCGGCGGTGACGGGGATCGGCGCGGGCGTAGGCGTGCGCGTTCATCGCATCGGCCGCCGCACGCCGAGGTTTCCAGAGCGACCTCTGACCGCGGTCGTGCTGGGCGCACTCGTGCACCCCGATGGCAGCCCCAGCTCTGCGCTGGTCGATCGCGTGCGCATCGGAGTCGAGCTGCTCAAAGAGGGCCGCGCCCAGCGGCTGGTGCTCTCGGGCGGCTCACCTGACGCTCGACCGACCGAAGCTTCGATCATGGCGCGGCTGGCCCTCGAGCTCGGCGCTCCTTCGGAAAGCCTCGTGCTCGAGCCGAAGAGCCGGTCGACCTTCGAGAACGCCGCCCTCGCCGTGGAATCGCTCGGCGGCGAGCAGGAGGTCATCCTCGTGAGCTGCGACTTTCATCTCGCCCGGGCCACCGCGCATTTTCGCCGACGCGGGCTGACGGTGTGGCCAGTGCCCTCGCCGCGTGCGCTCACCACCGCGAATCGCCTGATCGTCACGGCCAAAGAACTGCTCGCCCTGCTCCGCCGCCCCTGGCTGCTCGCGAAGCTCTGAGCGTCAGAGCGCCGGCACGCTCAGTAAGCCCGAGTTCACGCCCGCGAAGGTGGCCGAGGCGACGATCACCCACAGCACCACGCCGAGGATGATCGGCTTGACGCCCACCTGCTTGAGCGCCTCTCGCGACACGCCCGCGCCCACGAGGAAGAGGGTGGCGACCAGCACCTGCCGCGCCACCGCCGCGACGATCTTCCCTGCAGGCTGCAGCACCGGCACCCAGGTCACCAGCGCCGCCACCACCAGGAAGCCCAGGATGAACCACGGCCGCTTCGGCTTCTCCCCCGCCGCCGGAGTCTCCTTCTTCCAGAAGCGCGCGAGCACCAACGTGAGCGGGATGATCCACAACGCGCGGGCCAGCTTCACCGTGGTGCCCACGGCCAGGGACTCCGGGCCGAACTGCATCGCCGCGCCGACGACCGAGCTGGTGTCGTGAATCGCGAGCGCGC
>VFKJ01001010.1 GCA_009885595.1 Myxococcales bacterium
AGGCGCACTGGGAGCGGGACGGCGGGGGCACGGGAAACTGCGAGCCCGTGGTGGTGCGCTGGAAGATCGCCGCAGATGAGCCCAACTTCGCAGGCGCCCCGCTCATCACCTTTGCCAACGACCGCGTCCCGTTCGTGTTCTCGAGCGGCGCCGGGGTGACGGTGCTCGACAGGTGCGAGGACGGTGGGGTCGTCGAATCGGTTCTCGTCATCGGCACCGACCAGGTCGCGGTGAGCCTCCGCTTCGATTCACCCGACGGAGGCCTGGTCTCGGTGCAGCAGGTCGACGGTGGACCGGCGACGACGGTCCTGCTCGCGCGTTGAGCTCTTCGGCCGCGGCGGGGCCGTGCAGGTCGGGCTGCTCAGTCGGGGTCGAGATCGAGCATGGCGATCTTCCCGCCGTCGAGCCGCAGCTCGAAGTCATCGCGCCGCGCGCTGTTGGTGGCGCCCGGCTTGCGCAGATTGTTGAGCGACTCGATCACGCCCTTCTCCGAGACGATGCCCAGGCCGTGCCCGAAGAACATGCCGTCGCCCAGGTAGATGACGTTCTCGCCCTGGAAGGCGCTGTTGGCGGGATCGAAGTCGGGGTTCTTGAAGTAGGTGTGATCGCCCGGCCAGAAGCCCGGCAGCTTCCCCGTCTTCTCAGCCTTCTTGAAGTCGTCGTCCTTGATGTCCCAGCGGAAGAGCCGGGTCTTGGCGAAGGCGCGGTCGAAGTCCTTCGGCCCGATGGTGTCGAGGATGCCCTTGTAGAGGACGACCATGGTGCCGGTGGCGCACTCCATGCCGTACTTGTCGCCTTGCTTGAAGATGTCGTTGATGGCGTCCGACGGCTTGACGCCCTGGCGCACGCCCATCTTCCCGCCGTAGCCCATCCACCACAGGTCCTTGTTCACCTTGTCGGTCTTGCTCGAGCCCGAGAAGTTCACCCCGGCCGCGGCGAAGGCGCGCGCCGCCTTGACGACGTTGAGCTGCATGTGCGCCTGCTGCGTGCGCGTCTTGCCCAGGGTGGTCTTGACCAGCTTGCCCTTGCCGTCGCGGTAGACGAACACGTCGGCCGGATCGACCTTCCCCTTGAGGCCCGCGTCGCGGAGCACCGCTGACGGTCCGTAGACCTCCTTGAGGACCTTCTCGGTCTCTGCGTGGGTGTGCATCACCTTGCCGACGGCCATGGAGCGCTCCAATGAGAGAGGGGCCCCGATGGAATCATGAATTCGGGCCTCGGTCGCCTCTGCATCACTCGATGTGGTTGGCCACACTCCTGGACGAGCTGCTTCGCGAACGCCGTGCGGGCCCCCGTGAGCCGAGGCGCCTCGCGCTTCGTCGCCGACGCGCTCGGGGAACGTTGGCCTTGCTTGCGACCGGAGCTCTCGACGTAGCCCTTCCCGACCTTCTGAGCGATGAGCTTCTCGTGCTGGGCACGCGCCTCCAGGGGCGACGAGAACGTCTTCTCCTGCGACTGCCCCATCGCGCTTCGACTTCGGGGCAGCTCGCGCGAAGGCGCTGACCGCTCAGCGGTAGACGCCCACCAGGTCGAGCACCAGGTGCTGCGGCGCGGTGGTGCTGATGCACAGCGAGCCGCTCGAGCGCACCACGCCGAAGGTGGCGACCGCGCCGCCCACGGTGGCGTTCTGGTTGGAGTGCGAGGGCTGCCCGGTGCAGTCCCACACGCGGGCGAAGCCGGGGCTCCGCGCGTCGACGCCGGTGAGCGTGAAGGCCACCGCGCTGCTGCCCTGCCAGCCCGGCATGGCCGAGAGCTCCACGCGCATCACCTGGCCCGGGTCGGGGCGCCCCTTCCAGCCGCCCTCGCCGGAGCGCGTGTCGAGCACCCGCGCCGGGTCGATCAACGAGAGGCTGGCGCCGCCCGCGTCGAAGTAGCCGGCCACGTCCACCACCAGGTCCGTCGCCACGTTGGAGAAGAGGCAGAGGTTGCCGCCGCTCACCGGGGCCAGCGCGGCGCTGGAGGCGACCTGCTCGGCCGCGAAGTTGAGCGCCGAGGTCTTCACCGCGCCGCCACACGGCAGCACCGAGACGAAGCCCGCGGCCCCGCGGGGAATGGCCGCCAGGCCCAGCTGCACGGCCCTCGCGGTGACCGGAACGCCGAGCGCCGTCAGCGAGACGACGCGCACCTGGCCGGCGGCCAGCGGCGCCCCGGCCCGGGTGTCGAGCGCGCGGGTGGGGCCCAGCGCGGTGAAGCCGGCGCCGCTGCTCTCGAAGCGCGCCTGCTCATCGACCACCACGTGGGTGCGCTGCGGCGAGCGCATCGACACCACGCCCGAGGCGAGCGAGACGATGGTCTGGTTGGCGCGCACGGTGCCCTGCACCGCGTTCACCGTCGAGGTGGGCGCCACGCTGGTGCCCCCGAAGACGGAGAGGAAGGTGTCGGCGTCGGGTTGAATGAGCGTCACGCCCAGGGCCACCGCGCGGGCGCTGCCCACCTGGCTGGCGGTCAGCGCCCGCGTCACCACGCCTGCGCCCAGCGGCGCCGAGCCGCGGGTGTCGAGGAGACGCTCCGTGCCCACGCTGCTGAGCCGCAGCCCGCTCGCGCTCACCGTGAAGGCGGGGAGCTGGGCGGGCACCGCGACGGCGCCCGTGGCCGGAGGCGTGACCGGGGTCGCGCCCGCGCCGGCCACCCAGCCGTCCAGCTTCGGGTACGCCACGTTGCCCGGGCAGGCGGTCTGGCCCACCTGGCGGTGGCCGAGCACGCTCTGCCGGTTGACGGGGAAGCCGTATTCCTGGCCGAGGGCCCGCATCAGCTTCTGCAGCGAGGCGACCTGCGCCGCGGTGGGGGCGCGGGTGGTGTAGTCGCCCATCAGCACGATGCCGACGGAGCGCAGGTTGGCGGCGCTCGCGTGCGCGCCCTCCACGCCGGTGGCCACCATCTCGTAGATGACGCCCTGCTCGTCGATGCCGAAGTGGTACATCAAGTCGCACCAGCCGCGGCCCACGCGCAGCTCCTGGTCGTACCAGCTCAGCCACGAGCGCGAGTTACCCACCGCCCCGCCGACGTGGTGCACGATGATGCGGTTGGGCACCTGGCCTCGACGACAGGAGCCCGCGGGGCGCGCGCCCCACGCCTCGCGCGAGACGATGCCCAGCCCGCGGCTCAGCAGCGGCCGCGCCGACGACAGCTCAGACGAGACGCTCGTCGTCGCGCTCACCACGTCCTCGACCCCGTCCTCGTCCTGCACCGACAGGGTCCCCTCGCCGCAGCCCAGCAGGGCCAACGTCACCACCGCAGCCGTCATGTGTGTTCGCATGACGCGTTGTCGAAAACGTGACCGGCCCGGACCGCGTTTAAATCGTCAACCCGTTGGACAAGGGGGCGGCAATTTCGGGCCTATTTCCATTGCAAAGGGGCGGCTCGCCGCGGCGAGCACTTCGTGGGGAGCGGAGGAGGCGGTGCTGGCGCAGGGCGCCGCCGATCTTCGCGCCGTTGTCCATGGTGTCGAGGCGCCCGAAGTTCAGGAGCGGCCTCGTCTCGCCCGCGGGCTCGAGCTCGGTGAGCAGCTTCGTCGCCAGGGCTGGGGCCCCCACGAACCAGCCCACCAGCGGCATGAGCGCCTGAGAGCCGCCGAAGAACGCGGCCACGATGAAGACGTGCCGGGGGAGAATCTTCGGAGTGGCCAGCCCGCGCGCGGCGGCCACGGCGGTCGCA
>VFKJ01000177.1 GCA_009885595.1 Myxococcales bacterium
AGAAACGCGCCGGTGTCGACCACTTCGCGGGTCTCCTTCTTCCTGGCCGGGATCGGGTAAAGGGCAGGGATGCTCCCTGTCGACTTCGTGTTGGTCCTCGCCGCCGCTCCCGAGGTGGCGCTGCTCAGCTCCCAGGCCGACGTGGGCGAGCTGCGCTTTCAACCGCTGGGCGCTTCCAAGCTGGCCGACCCGGTGGCGCGCTTCTCCCACGCAGAGGGCAGCCCGGTGCTGGGCTCGCTCCTCCCGCGCAGCAAGGTGGTGGTGGCGACGGCGGCGATGAGCGCGCGCGGTGATCTCTCGTTCGCTTCTTCGCTCCTCCGGCTCGAGGCCGGCAAGCCGGTGCGGGTGCTCGCTGATCAGGTGCCGTACGGCGCCCGCCCGCTGGTGACGGGCGAGGGCCGGTTGTTCATCGCGCGCGGCGTCGCAGGCAGGGACCTGGGAGACGTCATGCGCGTCGACGCGCTCACCGTGGAGGAGCTCGATCCCACCACCGCCAGGAGCCGCCTCGTCTATTCCGTCAGCGGGTTCGTCACCTTCCTCGCGGGCGCGCTGGGCCGCGAGCTCGTCATCTACGAGGTGACGCCGGGGCGCGCGCGGCTGTTGGCGGTGCACGTCGACACCCTGGCGGTGCGCGTGGTGGTGCCCTCGATGGAAGGGCTCGCGCACGACTTCGTGGTCGATGCACCCAGGCGCCGCGTGCTCTTCACCCAGGGCACCGTCGGCGGGGACCGCTGGTTCGTCGAAGAGGTTGACCTCCTCACCGGCGCCTCCAGGCGAATCGCGGAGGACGCCGAGGTGACCCTGCTGCCCACGGTGCTGCCTGAGGGGCGGGTGCTGATCAGCCGCGGTGCGGGTGACGGCCTGCGCTCCCTCGAGGGCGAGCGGGTGATCCCGGCGCACGGCACCGGGTTCGAGCGGCTGGTGGTGCAGCGCAAGAACCTGAGCGTCGGCCTGCACGAGCGCCCCAGCGACTTCCCCAGTGTCTTCGCCAGGCAGGACGGCGCAGAGGTTCCTCTGCTCGCGCCAAAGGACAGCCGGCTCGACGTCGCGGGGGTGAGCCCGTGATCGCCGTCGCGCTGACGATGATGCTGGGCCAGTTCTGCCCGAGCTACACGCTGTCGAGCACCAACAACACCGGCAACTGCGGCGTGGAGGCGGTCGCGGGCACCAACCCCACCGTCGCCCAGTGGCAGCCGATCTTCCAGCTCGTCTCCCAGGGCCCGGCGGCCTGGGGGAGCGCAGGCCCCTCGGTGCCCAACATCGGCCAGGGCTGCGGCCTGCCCAACCCCACCGTCTCGGTGCCCGCGAGGTTTCCCTGCGAGCTGCTCAAGGCGATCGCCAACCGCGAGTCGGGCTGGCGGCAATTCTGCGTACCGAGCACGCCTGGCGATCAGGTCGGCGGCGCCTCGCGCACCATCATCTCGTTCGACTGCGGCTACGGCGTGGGCCAGGTGACCAGCGGCATGCACATCGGCGAGGCGCCCGGCTTCGATCGCGCGCGCGTCGCGTCTGACCCGACCTACAACATGGCCACTGGCACGCAGATCCTCGCCAGTAAGTGGCGCGCCACCGAGTGCGTGGGGGACAACCAGCCGAGGATCATCGAGCACTGGTACACCGCGACCTGGGCGTACAACGGGCTCGCGTTCAGCAACAACCCGAACAACCCGATGTACTCGACCACCCGCGGCGTCTACCAGGGCAGCGGGGCGGCGCCGTACCAGGAGAAGGTGTTCGGCTCGATGGAGTTCCCCCCCGCCGGGCGGTGGGTGGGCGTGCCGGCGGCCTACCCGCGGCTCTCCGACATTCCGGCGACCGCGAGCCGCCCCAACGCGTTGCCCGAGCCCAGCTGCGCCACTCCGACCAGCTGTGCTTCCACCCGGCCCGTTCACGTCTCCACCTGCTTCGCTACCGATGCGGGCGTGGGCGGCGGGGGCGGGACCACCGGCGGCGGCGGAGGAGCGACCGGCGGCGGCGGTGGAGCGACGGGCGGTGGTGGTGGCACCTCGGACGCCGGCACCGACGCCGGAGTCGATGCGGGGATCGATGCGGGGATCGATCCTCCAGCGGTGATCCTCACGCTTCTTGAGCCGTCGCTGGGCCGCGCGCAGGGGTGTGGCTGCGACTCGGGCCCCGTGCTGTTTGCGTTGATGAGCCTCACCTTGCTGCGGCGCCGCAAGACGCCTTGAAGCGGAACCGAGGTGGAGCGACCAAGCTCGCGAAAACCCTGAAAACTCTTTGCCGGGTCGCGGGCTGCGCCTAGGTTCCGCGCGCTTTTACCCTTCGGAGTCACTCCATGCGCCTGCGTCTTCTGCTCGTCTCGACTCTCCTCGTCGCGACCACTTCTTCGGCTGAACAGGCCGCCGTGAACTTCCACCTCGATCCCATGGTGGGAACGGGCCTCGACACCTTCCGCCTGGTCACCGGCGCTGCCCTCAAGGTCGACACCACCCTCCTCAAGTTCCTCGGGCCCGTCGCGCCCCAGGTGGAGTTCTTCGGCGCCTCGGCGGCCAACGACACCTATCTCGACAAGGGCTCGGTCTTCGGCGGCGGCATCGGCGCCCGCCTGCGGCTCTTCAACGACGAGCAGGGCTACGCCATCAACCCCGGCACCAAGCGCACCGGTAACCTCTGGGGCAACCTCTGGGTGGACGCGCACCTGACGCTCAGCTCAGGCGGCTTCGGGCCGGGCTTCGACGTCGGCCTGGGCGCCGAGCTGTCGATCCTCGAAGGCCTGTCCATCGGCCCCTTCGCGAAGTTCATGTTCTTCGGCCAGCGCCCGGAAGATCTGGGGCCTCACGAGCTGCTGATGTTCGGCCTCTCCTTCACCATCGGCGCGCCGCAGACCACCCCTGCTGACGCTGACTTCGACGGCGACGGCATCAAGGGCGACAACGACAAGTGCGTCGACGAGCCCGAAGACATCGACGGCTTCGAGGACACCGACGGCTGCCCCGACAAGGACAACGACAAGGACGGCCTCGAGGACGACAAGGATCAGTGCAAGGACAAGGCGGAGGACAAGGACGGCATCCAGGACGAAGACGGCTGCCCCGAGACCGACGCCGACGCCGACAGCGTGCTCGACGAGAAGGACAAGTGCCCGCTGGCGAAGGGTTCGGCCGGGAACAACGGCTGCCCCGACAACGACAAGGACGGCGACGGCGTGCTCGATCGCCTCGACGCCTGCATCGACGTCAAGGGCGTGGCCGAGAACAAGGGCTGCCCCGACACTGACACCGACGAAGACGGCACCGTCGATCGCCTCGACAACTGCAAGACCGAGAAGGGCCCCGCCGGCAACAAGGGCTGCCCCTACCCCGACACCGACAAGGACGGCGTGGCCGACAACCTCGACAACTGCATCAACGAGGCGGGCCCCGCTGACAACCAGGGCTGCCCGGTGGCGGTGAAGCAGCTGGTCGTGATCACCCCGGAGAAGCTGACCATCAAGGACAAGGTCTACTTCGACACTGGCAAGGCCACCATCCAGCCGCGCTCGTTCAAGCTGCTCGATCAGATGGCCACCGTCCTCACCGCGCACACCGAGATCACCGAGCTGCAGGTCGAGGGGCACACCGACAACACCGGCGACGCCGCGTTCAATCGCACCCTCTCCGCGGACCGCGCGAAGGCGGTGGTGGACTACCTGGTGAAGAAGGGCATCTCGGATGCCCGCCTCAAGCCGGTCGGCTTCGGGCCTGATCGCCCGGCCGACGACAACTCCACCGCCAAGGGCAAGGAAAACAACCGGCGGGTCGAGTTCAACATCCTCTCGCACTGAACCCCATTCGATACCCTGTCGTGACGCAGCGCCCCGGCCCAGGTCGGGGCGCTGTTTTTTTGCCCGCATCCCGTTAGAAGGGCCCTCGTTCGGCCGGCCTCGCTCGACCCTGGAAGTACAATGACCCAACAGCTCCGTGTTCTCTTCTTCGGCGTCGCCTGTGCGGCGCTGCTCGCCTGTCCCCCCCCGCGCGCCCAGTGCGGCAATGGTCTCGTCGAGACCGGCGAGGTCTGTGACGACGGCAACACCGATTCGGGCGACGGCTGCGAGGCCGACTGCCTCAACACCACCGGCACCGGTGGCGGTGGCGGCGAAGTGGGCGGCGGCGGAGGAGCTACCGGCGGCGGC
>VFKJ01000209.1 GCA_009885595.1 Myxococcales bacterium
AGCTCGAACTTCTCGCTGATCCTGAAGGTGTGCGTCAGCTCGGCCTGGGTGCGCCACCAATTCATCTGGTCGTTGGCGCTCGCGGCGTACCGACGCTGCGGCGTCTTCGCGAAGTCCTCGTTGGAGAGCCCCAGGTACGACTCGTTGGATCTCTCGGTGGAGAAGCCGAGCTTGAGCACCAGCTCGTTGCGCTCCGTGGCGTAGCGACCCTTGAGCATCAGCTCGTTCTTGTCGAAGCCGGTGTCGCCACCGTTGTCGAGCCGCTTGAAACCATCACTCTGCAGGTGCACGCCCTCGAGCAGCACGCCGAGCCGATCCGTGCCGTAGCCGATCACGCCGTGGCCCTTGTACGAGCCATAGTTGCCGATCGAGAGATCGAGGTCCGACTCGAATTGCCTGGGCACCTCGCGGGTGCGCACGTTGAGCGCGCCGCCGATGGTCTGCGGACCGAAGCGGATCGACGCCGGCCCCTTGTAGACCTCGAGCCCCACCATGCGCGTCATCAGGGGCGTGTAGTAGGCGGCCGCCGCGGAGTACGGCGCTGGGCCCGAGAGCACCCCGTCTTCCATCAACGTCACCTTGCTCGAACGATCCGCGCTCGCGCCGCGCAGCCCGATGTTGGGCCGCAGGCCGAAGCCGTCTTCTTCGCGCACGTACACCCCGGGAACGCCCTGCAGCACCCGGTGGAGATCGTTCGCTTCCTGCCGCTCGAGCTCTTCCTTCCCCACCACCTGGGCGGAGCCCGCGACCCGGCGCACGTCCACCATCCGGCGGGCGGTGACGGTGGTCTCCCGCCCTGCGTCCAGAACCTCGGCCGTTGCGGCGCCTTCTGCCACGCCGGCGTCAGCCGAGGCCATCGGCTCCGGCCCCGCATCTGCTTCGAGCGCAGGCGGGGGCGCGGCGAGCTGAACGGGCTCGGCCCCCTCTCCTGCGTCGACCTCTTCACCCCCGTCGGAGGGCGCCTGCCCCAGTGCGATCGTCGAGATGAGTGCAGTCACGAGCCACATCGCCTGGTCCCTCCGCTACCGCGTGTTCAGAAGTTCAACTTGAACGCGTTGATCTCTTCGGCCGAGAACTGCCGCGCGGACTGGATCTGGGAAATGGCGGCGCCGAGCTTGTCCACGGTCGCCGCGCGGTCCGTCACGAAACGGTACGCCTGTGCACCCTCGATGGAGCTCGCGGTGAGCGTGGTGAGCACCTGGTCGAGCTGCGCGTCGGTGATGATCCGCTCGGAAGCAGGCAGCCCGCGCAGCCCGCGCAGAAAGCCGATGGTCTCGCCGATGGCGTGGAGCGCGCTCGCCTGCTCGACCACCGTGGGCGCCGGCTTCTCCAACGTGGCCGAGGAGGACGTCAGGTAATAGACGACGGTGCCCAGCAGGGTGCGCTCCCACTGCTCACGGATGCTGGCGAAGGCCTCGTCACGCTGCGCCGTGCACTCGGCCCCGCCCGTGACGGCCGCGCGGGCGTTCATGAAGGCGGCCTTGATTGCCAGGTAGGGCCCCGGGGTGGCTGCCGCGGGGTTGGTGCGGCGCTTGGCGTACACGGCCGTCATCACGTCGGGGTTGGTCGCCGCCTTGTCGTCCATGGGGAACGACGGGTGGGCGCCGAAGAGCGCCAGCATGGTGTCCACGTCGGCCGCGGTGGCCGAAGGGGTCATCAGGCGCGCGGCTTCCGCGTAGTGGCCCGAGCCGAAGAGCCCCTTCTCCATCACCTGGCGCAGGTCGACGCCGGTGGAGCTGAAGATCCAGCTGCCGTAGATGCCGCCCGGGCCGGCCGGGGGATCCACCGGGGTCCAGGTGCTGCCCGAGGCCGCCGCGAACTTGGTGAAGATCTCACTCACCAGGGCCTGGTGCGCCGGGGTGGTGATGGACTTGAGGCTCGGCGTGCCTGCCGCCCAGAGCGTCTCCAGCTGCGCGGCGGTGACCAGGTTGGCCGTCGAGCTCTCCGCCAACTTCATCGGATCGTTCAAGCTCTTGAGCGCGGTCCGCAGCGTGAGCGCCTGTGCAGCGTTCTCGGTGAAGCCTTCCTCTGGGTAGGTAGTGGCGGTGCAGATCGCAGGCTGAACGGCTGGGCCGCACGCGAGGACGGAGATGGAGAGAGCCGAGGCGAGGACGAAGCGCTTCATGGGTGTGTTCCCTTCAATCGGAATCGCCGGCACCCTCCGCGGGCACCTGCAGACTCAGGACGGTGACGAATTGCAGCTTGAGGAGATCCGTGAAGACCTTCACGTCGGCGTGTAGCTGCTGCACGTCGGAGAGATTGGTGACCACAGCCGAGTCGATGGGCCCGGGAAGCCCGAGGGCGCGTTCCCGCGAGGTCATCAGCGCCGCGTCCAGCTCGGCCGCCAGTGAGCCCGCACCGCGCCGTTCCAGCAGCGTGTCGAAGCCGTGGCCCGGCTCCGCGAAGTCGCCGCGGAGCACTGCGCGCAGCCCCTCGAGGTTGGCCACGATGGCCTCACGGGAGAGCCTGGAGGGCAGCGCTTCGGCCTGCTCCGGGCAGGGCACGTTGGCGCAGGTCAGCGGCACCAGCCCCGCGGGCACCGCGATGCGGGAGGTCTTGAGGAGGAGATCGGCCTGGAACAGCCCGGCGAACACCTCGTTGAGCGCGGCCTGGGCGGTGGGAAAGCCGCTGCCTTCCAGCCCCGCGGTGGCAAAGCGGGCGGCCGCATCGTTCACCCAGGTGTCCCGCAGCAACCGCGCCTGCTTCACCACCTGAGCGGCGGCGAGGGTGGCGTAGTCCGCGCGGCGCACGGCCAATTCATCGGCCGACATCGCCGCCCAGGTGCCCATGGTGTTGATCGCGTCGGTGGAAGCACAGCTGTTCCCAGCCGACTCACTGAAGAGCAGCGCTTCGATCACTGCCAGGCCGGTGCTGGTCACCAGCGCGCTGTCGAAGAACCCCGGCGTCTCGTACGACTTCACCGCCAGCACGGTGTCTACCCGGCAGGGGTTGATGGTCGGCCACGAGTAGATGGCGTCGCGCAACCCCAGCCCTCGCGAGTGCGTCGGGGGCTTGCCCGCCGGACCAAAGGCCATCATCTCCGCCCGCTGCCAGCGCAGAAACGCCGCGGCAAAAGCGGCCCGGGCCGCGTCCCGCTCGGTCAGCGCCGGACCCGCGCGGCGGGCCTCGCGGAACGCGGCCGCGCGCGCCTCCAGCGCCTCACCCTCGGTGATGAAGGCCTCCAGGGTGGGCAGCAACACCCGCTCGGTCACCTGCTTGAGCACCAGCCGCTTGGCGGCGGCGTCGGCTTCCGGCTTCACCGCGGGCGGACAACCGCAGAACAGGAGCGTCGCGACGGTCACCGTGAATTTGAGAATCATTCTCAAGATACGCCGAGGAATACCTGCCCGCGTCGAGCAGGTCAAGGCCGCAACCGTTACGAAGTGCACTTCAGGAGCGTTTTGGTCGAGCCAGCGACACCGGAGTCATTCGAGGAACTCATCGGCGCGCAAAACGTGCTGGTGGTCGTCTATTTCTGGGGCCCGGACTGCCCTAACTGCGAAGTCTTTGCGCGCGACCTCCCCGGGTTGCTCGAGGCCATCCCTCAGCGCGGCGTGCGCGTGGTGAAGGTGAACGCCTACGCGCATCCCGAGCTGGCGCGCCGCTTCGCGCTCTTCGGCATTCCCGCGTTCGTCTTGTTCAAGGACGGCGTGAAGCTGGGAATGATGCGTCAGTACAACGGCCGCGAGTACTGGACCGCGGTGGTGACCGAGCATGCGCAAGGTGTTGGAGCGAAGCTGAGCGCGTAGGCTGCCGCGGTGATCGTCACCTGGCTTGGCCACGCTGGCCTCTTCCTCAACGCTGCAGGAAGAACGCTGCTGCTCGACCCCTGGTTCTCCGAGCCCGTCTTCGGCGGAGCCTGGTTTCGCTACCCGCCGCCGCCCTACCCCGCCTCCTCGTCACTCCCGCCGCCGAACTTCCTGCTGCTCAGCCACATCCACCCGGATCACTCGGGCCCCGGCACGCTCGCGCAGCTGCGCAGCGAGACACCCACGTACGCCCTGCCCTTCAAGTCGGGCGCGCTCAAACGCCGACTCGATCGCGCGAAGTTCACCGACGTCAACTGGCTGCAGCCCTGGGAGACGAAGGAACTCTCCCCCGGGCTCGAGGTCACCTTCGTGCCGCACGATCGCGGCTGGGAGGTGTCGTCGATCGTGGTGGAGGCGGAGGGCGTGCGCCTGTACCACGGCAACGACAACCCGCTCTCGGTGGAGGCCTACCGGGAGATCGTCTCGCGGCTCGGGCCCATCGACCTCGCCTTCCTGCCCTACGCGGGCGCCTCTTCGTACCCGACTGGCTTCGGGGGCGACGCGGCCACCCTGCGCGAGCGCTGCCAGCAGAAGAAGGCCGAGGGCCTCAAGCGCTTCGCGGACGGGATCGTGGGG
>VFKJ01000676.1 GCA_009885595.1 Myxococcales bacterium
GAGTTTTCGGAGCAGCCCCGCTCCAGGTCATGCGCGTAAGCTGCAATGTCTCGTTACAGTGACGCGCGGAAACCGCCGGGGCTGCGCTGCGACTGCCGCTCGAATACGAGGGTGTGGATGCGCCTGCTCACCGCCTGCCTCTTCTTCGTGAGCTGCACCGAGGTCCCCAAACCGCTGGAGCTGGCCGAGGGCTGTCAGCCGCTGCTGGGCGGCGCGGACTGCCTGCTGCCCTACCCGTCGGACTTCTTCCTGGTGCCCGACGCCACCCTGCCGTCGGGCTCTCGCGTGTCCGTCACGGGCGCGGCGCGGCCGCGGACGGATCCCGGCGGCCTCGCCGATCCCGGAACGTGGAGGGCGATCGACGGCGCCTCGCGCCTGCCCATGCCCACGATGTTCATGGCGGCAGAGGTCTCGCCTGCGAGCGTGCCGGGTTACTTCGACGATCCTTCCGCGAGCGTGACGGCGCAGAGCGGCGCGGTGCTGATCGAAGCCTCGACGGGTCGCTTCATTCCGAACTTCGTCGACCTCGATCCCCGCGCGGGCTCGGTGATGCGGCAGGCGCTGGTGATGCACCCACTCACCGGCCTGCAGGAGCGCACCCGCTACGTGGTCGCCTTCCAGAGGCTGAAGTCGCCCGACGGTACGCTGCTGACCGCGCCCGAGGGTTTTCGCCGGCTGCGCGAGGACCTCACCCGGGGCGACCCGCTGCTGGAGCCGCTGCAGCGCCGCTTCGAGAAGGACGTGTTCCCGGTGCTGAAGGCCGCGGGGCTCGATCGACGCGCGGTTCAGCTGGCGTGGGACTTCACCACCGGCTCCGACGAGTCGATCTCCTCGGACATGCTTCACGTGCGCGAGCTCACGCAGGCCTGGCTCTCGGCGCACGTGCCGGCGGTCGCGGTGACGGAGCAGCTCGACTCACCCGAGCCTGATCTCTGGCGGCGCGTGCGCGGGACGATCGAGGTGCCGCTCTTCCTCGAGTCTGATCAGCCCGGCGCGGGGCTGCACCGCGGGGCGGATGGGCTGATCACCCAGAACGGCACCATGCTCATTCCGTTCCTCGCGCAGGTGCCCTCGGTGCTGCGGGACGCTCCGGGGACCTCGACTGCGCTCGGGTACGGCCACGGCGCCTTCAGCACCCGCGACGAAGCGCTCGCCCAGAGCGCGAAGGACATCGCCATCCACTCGCGCGCCGTGATGTTCGCGATCGACTGGTGGGGCATGTCGCGCGTCGACACCGCCGCCACCCTCGATGCGGTGGCGAACCGGCCGGCGCGCTCGCTCGCCTTCACCGACCGCGTGCAGCAGGGCATGGCGAATCACCTCGTGTTCAGCGCAGCCATCGCGGGTCCGCTCCGGGCGCTGCCGGCCTTCGCCGATGCCGGGGGCGCGCCGCTGTATCCACCCGAGGCGACCCGCTTCATGGGCATCAGCCAGGGCCACATCCTCGCGGGCATGCTCGCCGCCGTGCACCCGGGGCTCACCCGCATCGGGCTCAACGCGGGCGGCGCAGGGTTGAGCCACGCGCTCTCGCGCTCGCGGCCGCTGAGCGACATCTTCCTGCTGCTGGAGATGAAGGACGAGCTCGATCGCCGCCGCTACGAGTCGATGCTGCAGCCGTACTTCGATCGCATCGATGGCGCCTTCTGGTCTCGCTACGTGCTCAGGGAGCCGCTGCCAGGGAACGCGCCGCGCCGGGTGTTGATGCAGACGGGGCTGGGAGATCCCGAGGTGCCCAACCTCGCGGCGTTCCTTCACGCGCGCGCGCTGGGGCTCAAGCAACTGCAGCCCGCGGTGCCGGCCGTGTTCGGGCTCGAGCCCGTCGAGGGGCCCACCACCGAGTCAGTCGAGGTGCTCTACGACCTGGGGGTCGATCTGCACGCGGTGTATGAGAAGGCGCAGCCGTATCCGATGCCGAACCAGGTGCACGAGGGCGCGCGGCGGATTCTTCCGGCGCTGCAGCAGTTGGGTGCGTTCTTTGGCGCGCGGGATGAGGTGGTGAATTTCTGCAGCGGGCCGTGCGATCCCGACTGACCGGGGACTGCGGGTAAGCCCTCTCCCCGACCTCCTGAGCGAAGTCGAAGGGTCCCCCGCAGGGGAGAGGGAGCTTCCAGGCGCGCTACTTCGGCGGCTTGATGTCCACGTGGAAGTGGTTCTTGTGCACTTCACCACCATCGAAGAGCTTGAAGGCCCACGGCTGCCCTTCGGTCTTCGCGCGTTCACGCAGCGCCGCGTCGCTGAAGAGCACGCGCTCGACGCGGGGGTTGGCGGCGATGGAGCTGAGCATGGCCCAGGCCGCCTCGCGGTCGTAGTCGGTGCGGCGCACATCGGAGCCCGAGGTGCCGTCCTTGCGAGGCAGGCGCAGGTCGAGGTCGAGGCCGTTCTCGTGCGTGTCGTGATCGCGGTTGTCGCCGCCGTGGCGCTCGGAGACGTCGTTCAAGCTGATCAGCGCGCGGCCCGGGTTGGCCGCGAGGTAGTCGCGCGCGTAGGCGGCGGAGAACTCTTCGACGGCCAGGCGCGTCTCAGCCGAGCCGTGGCTGAAGCCGTCGGTGTCGTGGTTGACGAAGCCGGGCCCGCTGGCAGGCATCTTCTCCCAGCGCGGCGGGGCCTCGCTCGACAGCGCCCGGTCGACGAGGTCGTTGGGCGCGATCAGGCCTGGCTCCTCTTTGGTGTAGTCGCCACCCCTGAGCATGGCCCCGTACGTCTTGAGCGCGGTCTCGGTCTTGCGACCCCACTGCCCGTCGACGGCGAGGTCGAAGCCCACCTCCTTGAGGCGCTGCTGCACGAGGCGCACGTCGGCGCTGCGGTTCTGGCCCCCGGCGCCCACCGACCCCGTGAGCGGAAAGCGCGCGCGCGCAGCCCCATCGATCGGCGCGGCAGGCGCAGGCGCGCGGGGCGAGGGCTGAAAGCCGCTCTCGAAGGCGTCGAACGCGTGGTCGACCCTCGTGGTGGCTGGGGCGGTCCAGCCGCGGGGCTTGACGGTCAGGACCTCGGCGGGGCCGCCGCCCTCCAGGCCCTTGAGCAGATCGTAGAGCGCCCGCAGCTCACGCGGCCCTTCGAGCAGGCCGTCGTGCTCAGCGAGGTCGAGCTTGTCGAGGTCTTCCAGCTTGAAGCCCGCGGCCTCGAGCTTCGCGCGGAAGGCCGGGTCGTTCTTCGCGGCGGTGAGGTCGAGGCGCTGTGAGCGCCGGGTCTCGATGAACTCGCTTCGGTTGATCCGTGGCATGCGGCTCGGAGCGTAGTCCCGATTCGGCCCGTCGGCCCCGATCGCGTCGCTTACCGACCCGGCGGACGGGCGCCGAAGACCCGCTCCCACAATCGAGCGAACCACGACTTCGGCCGAGGCTTCACCGCGCCCTGGGCCTTGGCGCTCGCGGTGGCCCTGGCTGCCTTCACCGCAGCGGCGATGCGCTGGCTGCGCTCCAGCCGGGCCTTGACCACCTCGGGCGTATCGCGCGTGGAGAAGGTGGCCTTCACCTCGAGGTTCTTCGACACTTCGCGCGCGGTGACGGTGAGCAGGCACTCCGCGGAGAGCGAGAACTCCACCGCCAGGGTGACGCTTCCCCGGGGCCCCTTCGGCAGCGGGGAGATCTTCACCGTGCCCAGGTACTCGGTGTCGTCGGTCTGCTCTCCTTCCCCCTGGTAGATGGCCAGGTCGAGCTCTTCCTGGTCGTCCTTCATGGTGGCAATGCCGTAGGCCTTCGCGTGCGGAAGTCTGGTGTTGCGCTCGATGACCTTCTTGAAGCGGCCCCGGGGCAGGCCCACCCCGATGGACATGGGGAGCACGTCGATGAGGGTGACCCCCTCGTCGTTGCCCAACGCGTGGGCGAAGAGGGCCGCGCCCAGGGCCACCGCCTCGTCCGGGTGGACGCCGCTGATGGGCTTCTTTCCCACTGTGGCCTCGATGGCCGCGTGCACCCGGGGCATGCGGGACATGCCTCCCACCAGCAGCACCTCGTCCACCTCGCTGGGCGTCTTCTTCCCCGCCTGGA
>VFKJ01000903.1 GCA_009885595.1 Myxococcales bacterium
CGAGCTGGCGCAGAAGGCGCTCAAGTACCCCAACCCGAAGAACCACACCCTGCGCCGCCACGCGTTCGTGCGCAGCTGGCGGGGCCGCGCCCCGGCCGGCATCGAGCTGCACCGCCTGGCCGACCTGGGCTGAGTTGTCGTAACGTGACTTGTCGAAACATATTACGACAACTGAACCGCCCTCAGGTCTCGAACGCGATGAGGTGAACCCAGAGCACCCCCGCGCCCTCGAGCAGCTCCCCGCTGCGATGAAGGCCCCACGCCCCCCCGTCGGCCTGGAGCCCCTGGGGCAACTCGAGGGCAGTGGCCTCGAGCGGAGGGGTGGCCGGATCCAACGTCCGCACCTGATCGATGACTTCGACGTCGATGGCGCGCCGGGGCCCGCGGGTGAGGTGATTGCTGCTCAGGAACGCGTCGACGGCGCTGGGCGGCAGCTGCACCAGCACTTCGAACTGCTGGTCCTGAAAGCCCAGCGAACGGCTCTGGTAGCGCAGCGGCTTGACCGGCAAGCGCACCCCGAAGAGCGCAGGGAGCTCACGCTCGGGCACGGCGTTCTCGCTCCAGGCCGTGCTGCCGGCCAACCCGTCCATCGCGCGCACCATCAGCCACGCCACCCCACCGGTGCCAAGCGCCCCGAGGACCACCAGCCCCAGCATCACCAGCAGCACCGCGCGCGCCGAGCTCGTCACCAGCCAGAGCCTCTCACGCTGATCAGTTTCATGCGCTCCGCCGCACGCCTCGCGACGCCGCCGCCCGCTGGTCTGTTGTTGCAACACCGTGGCAGCAAGCTTGACACCACCAGAGACGGTCACTAACCATGCCGTGTGCTCTCGCCGCGTCACCAGGCTCGCGCGCTCGTCTCGGCGCTGCTGCTGCTCGTCCAGGTGCTGGGGCTTGGCCACGTAGCGCTGGGGCGCCATGTCCTGAGCGACAGCGGCGCGCTGGTCGACGTGGCGCCGCTGGCGGCCGAAGCGCACGACGATCTCCGCGAGCACCTCTGTGCAGGCGACGTGGCGATTCACGCCGACGCGCCCGAGGATTGCCTGGTGGTGGCGAGCTGGTCTTCCCCCTCGCTCGTCACGCAGTCGCCGGTGCCGCGCGAGGCGCGGGGCTCGTCGACGACGGGGCTCGCGGGTCGTTGGTTCGTCGAAGTGCAGCTCGACGCGTTGAGCCGCGCACCGAAGGCCTCACCGCCCCAGGGCTGATCAGCCCGCCTCTGAAGTCCTCGCTGATCCCCTGTTCTCGAGTGAGACGTTCATGCCGCTTTTCCGCGATCGCGAAACCACCTCATGGATTGGTCCATGAGCCTCATCCAGCTCGAAGACGTGGTCATCGGTTACCGCCGGGGCCACCCGCTCTCTCCGCCGATCCGCTTCTCGGTGCAGGAAGGGGATGCCATCGGCATCCTCGGGCCCAACGGCGCGGGCAAGAGCACGCTGCTCAAGACCGTGCTCGGCACCATCGCCCCGCTCTCCGGCAAGCTGTCGCACCAACACGGGCGGGCCCCGCGGGTCGGCTACGTGCCGCAGGGCCATCGCCTCGACTTCGCCTACCCGCTCGACGCGCTGCAGGTGGTGCTGATGGGCCGAGCTGGACGCAAGGGCCTCGCGCGCTTCTATGGCCGCGCAGATCGCGAGCTGGCGAGGCAGGCGCTCGGAAGCGTCGGGCTCACCGAGGTGGCGCACCAGGCGTTCCGCAGCCTCTCGGGCGGCCAGCGTCAACGCGTGCTGGTGGCGCGCGCGCTGGTGGGCGACCCCGAGCTCTTGGTGCTCGATGAGCCGACCAGCGAGATGGATCCCGCCGCGGAGCACGCGCTGCTCTCGCTGGTGAGCGGCCTCGTCACCGCGCGCAAGGTGGCGGTGCTCTTCGTCACCCATCAGATCTCCGCGGCCGCCGGCTTCTCGCGCACCGTGATGCTGCTCGATGGCGCGCGCGCGCTGTTCGAAGCGGGGCCCACCGGGGAGCTGGTCAACTCGGAGCGCATGACGCGGCTCTACGGCCGCCCGGTGGAGGTGCGACGCGAGCACGGCCGCACGCTGGTGTGGCTGTCTGCAGGTGAAGGCGGGGAAGGAACATGAGCTTCTGGGATGCCAGCTTCCTCTGGCTCGAGCCCATGCTCGCCTCGCTCATCGGGGCGGGTCTGCTCGGCTATCTGGGCTTCTTCGTGGTGTTGCGAAGGGTCGCGTTCATGAGCGCGGCGCTCAGCCAGGTGTCGGGCCTCGGGGTGGCCACCGCCTTCTGGGTCGGCAGCTTCTTCGGCGTCTCGCCGCACGACGAGACCGCGTTCTGGTTCTCGCCCGTCACCTTCGCGCTCGGCTTCGCGCTGCTGGGCGCCGTGGCCTTCACCCTGCCCTCCCGGTCCCGCCGGGTGGCGCCGGAGAGCGTGGTGGCGCTCGCCTACCTCGCCTCCAGCGCGCTGGTGATCGTCGTGCTCAACAGCCCGCGCATCGCGCAGGAAGCGCACGAGATCGGCGATCTGCTCTTCGGCAACGCGGTGGTGGTCAGGCGCGAACACCTCGTTCAACTCGCGGTGGGCGCGGTGCTGGTGCTCGCGGTGCACGCGGTGTTCTTCAAGGACTTTCTGTTCACCTCGTTCGATCACGAGACCGCGGCCTCGCTGGGGGTGCCGGTGCGCGCCCTCGATCTCGGGCTGCACGCGAGCCTCGCCGTGGCCGTCGCCGTCTCTACCCGCGCCCTGGGCGCGCTGCCGGTCTTCGCGTTCCTGGTGCTGCCGGCGGGCGCGGCGTTGCTGTTCTCCGAGCGGCTCAAGGTGGTGCTGGTGCTCAGCGTGGCGTTCTCGATGGTGTCGGCGGCGGTGGGCTACTGGCTCTCGTGGACGTGGTCGCTGCCGACGGGCCCCGTGATGGTGGCGCTGGCCGCGCTCTTCTGGGGCCTGGGCGGGCTCAAACGTCTGGCGGGGGCACGATCATGAAGCGCGCGTTGCTGTGGCTGCTGCTGGTGGGGAGCGGAGGTGCGTGGGCCCAGGAGGACGCCTTCGTGGAGGACGCCGGCACGCAGGAGCCGTCGCTGCTCGATCAGCTCGACCTCGCCGCCGGTGCGCCGGTGACGAAGGCCGCGCCCACGCCCAGCCCCAACTTGTTCGTTCGCGCGTTCCAGAGCCTCAACCCGGACCTGTCGGTGATCATCGACGGCGTCGCCGGCTACGCGGAGCGCGCGCCGCTGCGCCTCTCGGGAGACGATCCCGATCTCGGCGGTGACGCCACCACCCCGGCCGCGGGCTTCACCCTGCAGGAGCTGGAGTTCGGCTTCCAGGGCGCGGTCGACCCGTACTTCCGCGCCGACGTCTTCCTCACCATTCCCAACCTGAGCGGGCTCGAGGTGGAAGAGGCGTACGTGACCAGCACCTCGCTGCCCGCGGATCTCCAGGTGAAGGTGGGCATCTTCCGCTCGGCCCTGGGCCGTCAGAACGGCCAGCACCTGCACACGCAGAGCTTCACCCGGCGCCCCCTGCTCAACGCCGCTTACCTCGCCGATGACGGGCTGCGCTCGCCCGGAGCGCAGGTCTCGTGGCTGGCGCCCGTGCCTTTCTTCCTGCAGCTCAACCTCGAGGCCTTCTCCGTGGGGCCACCCGAGGGGCTCAGCCAGCCCACCACCTTCGGCGGCGGCAAGCGCACGGATCTCACCTACGCGGCCGAGCTCAAGGCCTTCGCGCCGATCAGCGACGCGTTCTCGGTCTACGGCGGCCTCAACTTCGCCACCGGGTTGAGCCCCGGGCTCGACGGCCACCCCGAGCTCGAGGGCGCGCGCTCGTTCCTCTCCGGCGCGGATCTCTACGTGAAATACCGCCCGGCCAACCAGCGCGAGGGCTTCTTCACCCTCACGTGGACCACCGAATACTTCCTGCGAACGCTCGGCCCCTACCTCGACGCGGGCCTCTATTCCCAGCTGGTGCTGCAGTTCGCCCGGAGCTGGTCGGTGGGCGTGCGCGAAGACGTGCTGGGGCTGCCTGCCTCTGAGATTCAACCGCTCACCTCGAAGACCTCGGTGATGCTCACCTTCACCGCCACCGAGTTCGCCCGGGTGCGCGCGCACGTGGAGCGCGAATTCGCGCACTCACCCGACGTTCAGGACTCCATGGCTGCATACCTGTTGCTCGAGATCTCCCTGGGTGCGCACGGGGCGCACGCCTTCTGAAGTCCTGGAAAGAGGAAGTTCGATGAACCGTCTTCTGTGTCTGCTGACGATGCTGGGCGCCGCCGGGGCGCTCGCCGACGAGCCGCTCGCGGTGGTGACCACCATCGAGACCTTCGCTGACCTCGCGCGCCGCGTGGGCGGCGAGAAGGTGCGCGTGGAGTCGCTCTCGCGGGGCTACCAGGACCCGCACTTCGTCGACGCCCGGCCGAACCTGATGGTGACGCTCAACCGCGCCGACCTGTTGATCCGCGTGGGGCTCGACCTGGAGATCGGCTGGCTGCCGCTGCTCACCCAGGGCGCGCGCAACGAGAAGATCCAACCCGGGCAGAGCGGCGACCTCGACGCCTCGACCCTGGTCGAGGTGCTCGACGTGCCCCAGGTGAAGGTCAGCCGGGCGATGGGCGACGTTCACCCGGGCGGTAACCCGCATTACTGGCTTCCTCCGGTCAACGCGGTGCGCATCGCCAGGGGCATCGCCGAGCGCCTCAAGCAGCTGCGGCCCGGTGACGCCGCGTACTTCGACGCGCAGTTTCAGAAGTTCCTCGCCGAGGTGAAGCAGCGCGCGCCCGCGTGGGAGGCCAGGGCAAAGCCGCTGGCAGGCCTCAAGGTCGTCACCTACCACCGCAGCTGGATCTACGTGACCCGCTGGCTCAAGATCGAAGAGGTCGGCTACGTCGAGAACAAGCCGGGCGTGGCGCCTTCTCCTGTTCACCTCGCCGAGCTGATCACCCTGATGCAGGGACAAGGGGTGAAGAAGATCCTCGTCGAAGAGTTCTTCAACCATTCCATCGCCGAGACCGTCGCCAACAAGGCGGGCGCGAAGGTGCTCTCGATGCCTTCCGACGTGGGCGCCCGCCCTGAGATCAAGAGCTGGTTCGACCTGGTCGAGGCGGTGCTGACGCAGCTGGCGAGGTGATTCAGGGTTGGCGAAGTGACCCGGTCCTTGTGCTAGACGCGCGGCTCCACCTTCCAGGAGGGTTGTCCACATGAAGAAGCTCGTTGCGATGGCGATTGTTGCGATGTCGATCTCCGGTTGTGCGGCCATGCGTGCGGCCGCGGCGCGGGACAAGTTCATTCAGAACGCCGTCATGGGGCACACCTACCAGCAGCCCTGCGGCCAGATCTGGGCGGCCGCCCGCACCATGCTGTTCGCGCGCGACTTCCAGGTGAAGAGCGCTGACGCCGCCGCCGGCCTCACCCTCGAGACCGAGTGGAAGACCCAGGCGAACGGCAACATGGTCAGCAGCACCCGCTACCTGTTCCAGGGCTCGGCCCCCACGCCGGAGTCGTGCCAGGTGTCGGCCACCGCGGCCACCAAGAACCAGAACGGCAACACCGCGATGCAGCGCGACTGGCGCATGGAGTGGGATCTGCTCAAGCAGGTCGACATGACGTCGGCGGGGCAGATCGAGACCGACGCGCACGCCGCTGGCGAGGCCGCCCGCAACAGCCAGGGCTGATCCTCACTTCAGAATCGGCAGTGACACGGGCTCCCGACCTCGAGGTCGCGGGGCCCGTTTTTCTGAGGTCGCCTCGGTTGATGCGTTGGCAAGCGCGCCGATCGCCGCGATAGTGCCTCCCCATGCGACCGCTGCAGCTCGCACCCTTCGCCCTGCTCCTCTCGGTCCTCGGCGGCTGTACCTGTGCCGACACCGTGAGCCAGACGCGCTTCGCCTGCCAGAACACCTCCGAGTGCCTGGCCGGCTTCACCTGTCGCGGGGGCGAGTGCCGGTCCGACGACATTCCCTCAGGCGAGTGCGTCGAGGGCGCGCTCGAGACCTGCGCGGTGGCCAGCTGCCAGCGGGTGTGCGGCTCAGACGGCGGGTGGTCGGCGTGCGCCCCCAGCACCGGGCCCGGCCTGGAGCGCGACCCCGACAACTGCGCCGCGTGCGGCCGGCGCTGCTCCGGTCGCCTGGGCGCCTCGCTCACCTGCATCGCGGGCCGCTGCACCTGCACCACCGACGTCGACTGCCCCAGCGGGGACGTCTGCCTGGCGGGCGGCGTGTGCGGCATGGACACCGACCCCTGCGCCCACGTCAGCTGCAACCCCGGCAACGTGTGCCGCGCGGGCGGCTGCGCCCCGGTCGCGTGCGGGGCCTGCAACCCGGGCGAGGTCTGCAACAGCTCCTCAGGGCTCTGCCGGCCCATTCTTCCCTGTCACTTCGCCGTCGCCTGCGCGGACGGAGGTATCTGCGAGGACGGCGCTCAACCCGACGGCGAGGGCTGCAACGACGGGGTGGCTTGCACCAGGGATGACGTCTGCAACGCGGGCGCGTGCTCCGGCACGGCCTACTCGTGCCCTGCAGCCGGGAGCTGCCAGGACTCCATCGCCTGCGCAGGAGACGGTGGCTGTGAGGTCACCCCCG
>VFKJ01000738.1 GCA_009885595.1 Myxococcales bacterium
GGTGATCGAGAGCGCCTCGGTGCCCGTGCTCCCGCCGCCCGTGCCCGCTCCGCCGCCCGTGCCCGCTCCGCCGCCCGTGCCCGCTCCGCCGCCCGTGGCTGAGCCGCCGCCGGTCCCTCCGCCGGTGGGCCCGCTGCCACCGTCCGCTGCGAGCACCTGGTAACCGTTGGCGAGCACGCCCTCGGTGCCGCTGAGGTTTCGCACCTTCACGTCGTAGGTGCCCGGCGCCACGCCCGGCGGCACGGTGGCGCCGATGGTCTGGCTGGTGAGGTTGTTGAGGGTCAGCTCGTTGGTGCCGAGGAACGCGCGAGCGCCGAGCTCGAAGTTGGAGCCGGTGATCACCACGTTGGTCGAGACGTTGGTGAGGTTGCTCGAGGGCGTGATCGAGGTGACCGTCACCGCCACGTCGGGGACCTCGAGCACGAGCCGGATGATCCAGTTGTGGTTGACGCCGTTGAAGAAGCCACCGTCTGGGAGGTTCATCGGGTCCCAGCCGCCGCCCCCGTTGAAGAACCAGTTCGCGCCGGGCTTCGCGGCGGTCAGGTCGAGGGCGATGGTGGTGCCGTCCGAGGCGGTGTCGAGGATCTCCGACAGCTTCACGAAGACCTTGCCGCTGTTGACGATCACCGGGGCGGGGAAGGTGTAGCGGTTGAACATCGTGCTCGAGGTGGTCAACTGCAGGGCCTGCTTCGAGATCTGCCCGTAGTAGGTGGACCCCCCATCGTTGGGCAGCAGCGGGGGCGGCACGCTGCCACCCGTTTCGTCCCACAGGTCGAACTCGTACTGCCCGATGCCGAAGCCCATCTGCTGGTAGGCGACGAGCAGCACGTCGATGCCCACGATCTTGAGCGGGTACTCGGAAGCGAGTGGCTCGAAGAGCACGCCCGCGCCCTCGTACTCGGCGAAGCTCACGCCTGCGTAGATGCTGCCGGCGCCGGTGAAGGTGTCGTTCTTGATGATCTTCGTCCCTGCCGCGGCGGTCCCGCCGAGCAGCGCTGCGAACAACACCAGGAGCCGTGACATGGGGCCGATGGTAGGCGGGCGCGCGCTCCCCGGAAAACAATCACGGGCCCGCTCACACGGGCGCACTTCACCCCACGGTGGTGAGCAGCGCCTCGAGCACCTCGAAGGCGCGCGAGAGCGCCGACACGCTGGCGCTCTCGGCCTGTTGGTGCGCCTGGGCGGTCTCGCCGGGGCCGAAGTTCACCGCGTCGACGCCCAGCTCGGAGAAGCGGGCCACGTCGGTCCACGCCTGCTTCGCCTCGGCGGGGCGGGCGCTGAGCTTCTCCAGCCGCTGGAAGAAGGGGTTGTCGCCGCACAGCCGGCCGCTGGGCGCCAGATCGATGAAGGACACCGCGCAGCGTCCGGCCACGAAGTCGTGCAGGTCCTGCTGGGCGCGCTCGAGCGTCTTTCCGGGGGCAAACCGGTAGTTCACGTTGAGCTCGAAGCTCTCGGCCACCACGTTGCGCGCCCGGCCACCCTTCGCCAGGGTGGCGCTCATCACCTCGTAGAAGGTGTGGCCCTCGACGATGACGGCGGTGCGTTCCCTGGCGCCCAGCTCGGTGAGCAGCGGGCCGGCGGCGTGAATGGCGTTCTTCCCCTGCCAGGGGCGGGCGGAGTGCGCGGCCTGGCCCTCGAAGCGCAGGGTGGCGTGCAGGGTGCCGACGCAGCCGACCTGCACCGCGCCGTCGGTGGGCTCCAGGGCGATGGCGAAGCGCACCTTGCCCAGCTCGGGCACCTTCTCGAACAGGGGGCCTAAGCCCGATTCCTGGAAAGGGCCCTCTTCGCGCTCGTAGAGCACCAGCAGCAGGTTCACCGGGAGGGTGTCGCGGGGCAGCGCCTCGGCCAGCGCCATCATCACCGCCAGCGCGCCCTTCATGTCGGAGCTGCCCAGCCCGTGCAGGCGATCGCCCTCGAGGCGCGCGTGATTTCCCGCCGGGTGGCCGGGCACGGTGTCGAGGTGGCCGACCAACGCGATGGTGGGCCTTGGATCGACCCTGCGGCCCAGCACGAAGGAATGCGAGACGCGGACGATCTCCTCGGCCCGGTAGTGGGCGCGCGCCCAGGTCTCCACGTGCGCAGCGATCGCCCCCTCGTTCCCGATGACCGAGGGGATCTGCACCAGCGAAAGCGCGCGCTCGCCCAGCGTCATCTTCACACCGGCACGGCGAAGTCGCGCAGCACGGCGTTGAGCGAGGTCTTCTGATCGGTCGAGGCGCTGCGCTTGCCGATGATCAGCGCGCAGGGCAGCTGGTACTCGCCGGCTGGAAACTTCTTCGGGCGCGTCCCGGGGATCACCACGCTGCGGGCGGGCACCCGGCCCTTCATGACCACTTCCTGTGCTCCGGTGACGTCGATGATCGGGGTGGAGGCGGTGAGCACGGTGTTCGCGCCGATGACGGCCTCCTCTTCGACCACCACGCCCTCGACGATCACGCTGCGGCTGCCGATGAAGGCGCCGTCTTCGATGATCACCGGGCGCGCCGACGAGGGCTCGAGCACGCCGCCCAGGCCCACGCCGCCCGAGAGGTGCACGTTGCGCCCCACCTGCGCGCAGCTGCCCACGGTGGCCCAGGTGTCCACCATGGTGCCCGAGCCGACCCACGCGCCGATGTTCACGTAGCCGGGCATCACCACCACCCCGCGCTCGCAGAAGGCCCCGAAGCGCACCACGCCCGGGGGCACCACCCGCACGCCCGCCTCGGCGAGGCCCTTCTTCAGGGGAATCTTGTCGTGGAACTCGAAGGGCGGCAGCTCGGTGGTCTTCATCTCGCTGATGGAGAAGAAGAGGAGGATCGCCTCTTTCACCCAGGCGTTGACCTCCCAGCCGTTTTCGCCCTTCTGGGCCACCCGCAGCACGCCGCGGTCGACCAGGTTGAGGGTCTCGCGAATGGCCATCGCGTAGAACGGCTCCTGCGCCAACGCGCGGTCGGCGTAGGCGGCCGTGACGCGCTGCTTGAGATCGTCGACGTTCATGGGACCGCTTCTATCAGGGCCTGCGCCGTCGCGAACGCAGCAGCGGCAGCAGGCTGGCGAAGAAGAGCAGCTCAGGCACCACCGAGGCGCCGCAGCCATACCGGGGAGGAGGCAGCACCGTCCCGCCCCCGCCGCCTCCACCCGCGCCGCCGCCCGTCCCCGAGCCCTGGTTGGGGCTGGTGCCGGCCATCAGCTCGGCCACGTCGGTGACCCCGTCGCCATCGCTGTCGGTCAGCTCGGTCGCCATCGCGTCGAGCGCGGCGTTGAGGGCGGCGGTGTTTGTGGCCACCAGGCCGTGCAGGCGCGCCGCCTTGCCAAAGGGCGTGTTGACGGTGCCCAGGCCGGTGACGAAGTTGGTGTGGCACAGCGCGCACGACTCGGGCGGCTGCGAGGCGAGGCTGTACTTGTTCTGGATGACGGCGGGGAAGGTGTCGCTCGCCCACGCGGGCAAGGCCAGCACGAGGAGGAGCAACAGAGAGGTTCGGTCCATGGGGTCGTCCTCTCAGAGAAACAGGTGCAGCTGGATCAGCAGCTGGTACTCGAAGGTCGCGGCGGTCGCGCTCGAGTTGCGGCGAAAGATGTTGTCCAGGCGCAGCTCGCAGTGCGGCAGGAAGTACCAGGCGGCCGACAGCCACCCTCCCAGCGAGGGGCCCGGCTCGCCCGAGCCGGTGTGCCCCCCTTCGATCGTGCCCATCAGGTGCAGGCCCTGCATCAGGTCCAGGTCGGCTTGCACCAGCGCCGCGAAGCCGAGGCGATCGAGCTGCTGGGGCGTCTGCCAGGCGAGGAAGTCGGCTTCGCCCAGCAGCGCGAACTTCTCGGTGGGGGCGATGCGGGCGAACAGGCCGTGGGCGTGGCGCACCATCGGCAGGCCGGTGGAGAGGTCGGCCACGGCCGAGGTGATGAGGCTGGACAGGCCGAGGTAGGCGCTGTGGGAGATCGAATACTCCGCGAACGCCGAATAGCCGCGCTCGCGGTAGGCGTCGGGGCCGACCTGGAAGTTGCCGGCGATGCCCATCACCTCGCCGCGCAGCGCCTCGGAGTTGTAGGCGGCGCTCAGGCCCACCTGCTGGCCGATGTTGAAGTCGGTGCGGGTGAGCGCGCGCACGAAGGTGGTGTGTTCGCTGTTGCGCAGACCAAACGGCAGGTTCATGCGGCCGGCCCGCACCATCACCGCTTCGTCGGCGAGCTTCGCCCCCAGCCAGAACTCGCGGGCCACCCACTGCACGCTGCAGGCGCCCTTGCTGGGGTCGCAGAGGGGCGCGATCGCCGCGGGCCCCGAGTACGCGATCGCCCGCGTCGAGTAGGTGCCGACGCCGGTGGTGGCGTGGGCGACGATGGGGCCGAAGTTCAAGGTGGCGTAGAGATCGGTCGCCATGAGCAGCGGCACGAACTTGACGGCGGCCGCGGGGCGGATGAGCGAGCCGTAGCGGAAGTTGCCCGAGAGGTTGAGGAACTCGGGCAGCTCGAGGAACCAGAGGAAGTTGGCCGACGCCGGCACCTCTTCTTCGTCTTTGCGCGGCTGGGTGCGCCAACGCACCAGCACGTCGGCCTGCGCGCGGCCGTAGGGCGTCAGCTGCCCAGAGCCCGAGGGATCGACGTGGCAGGCCGCGCAGCTTCCGTAGCTGTGCTTGACCATCCACGGGAAAGCCCAGGCGGGCGCGGAGAACAGCGACACCAGCAGGAACCACCGCATCAACCGCACTCAAGGCCTCCGAGGGTTCAAAAACGACGACGGCCGTGAATCCTCGAAGGAATCACGGCCCCGGCTAGTTTCTCCGATTTCCCGTCGAGAGAAAGCGTTACTTCTTCACCTTGAACTTCGCGCCCACGGTGATGTCCGGCTTCACGGTGACGCCCAGGTACGAGCGGATCTTGATCCCGAAGTCGCCCAGGTTGAGCGGCGCGCTGCCTTCGATCTCGCACACGCTGCCCTGGCACTGAGACGTGTAGCTGAACTTCACGTCCTTCTTCTGGCCGTTGAGCTCGAAGGTGCCGGTGGCCTCCTGCGCGCCGGTCTCCTTGAGGGAAGCGGTGGGCACCGTCAGCGTCACCACGGGGAAGTCCTTGGCGTGGGTGTCTTCCAGCATGTGCTTGTTGCGCAGGCCGTTGTCGGTGTCGATGTCCTCGAGCTTCACGTTCACCTTGAGGTTCTTCCCGTCGTCGGCCACGGCCGCCTTCTCCGAGGTGCCGTGAATCTTGAAGCCCGCGGGGCCCTTGGCATCGAAGGTGACGGTGGCGGTGCCGTCCTGCGTCCAGGCGAAGGCCAGGGAGCCGGTGAAGAGGGTGAGCGCGAGCAGTGAGCGAGTAGGCGACATCGAGGTCTCCGGGAATGAGAGGGGCGCAGTGTACGGAAGCGCCGCTGGAAAGGGGGACGATGCGTCGTTGGCTGAAATTCCAAATGAGGGACCACCAGCGATCTGCCATCATGCGGCCCGATTCATGAGTGCTCCCTGGGACGAATTCGCCAATGTTTGCGCCGACGTGCTTCGGGCTCGCGGCGAGGTGCGGCCCATCGCGCTCGACCAGGCCCGCGATCGGCTGGTGGTGGGTGAGGCCCCGGGCCCCGTGTCCTTCATTCACCTCGTGCACGCGCGCACCGAGTGGGAAGCCGCGCCCCTGGGCGCTCGCCCCCGGGTGCTGCACCGCCGCTTCTGGTCTGCGATTGAGGTGCCGACCATCGCGACGCGCGAGCAGGTGCTGCGCGGCGTGCTCCCCCGGGTCAGAGATCGCGCGTGGTTCTCTGCCGTGCGCCGGCAGGCCGAGCTCGAGCTGGGCGCCGACGAGTCGGCCATCGACGAGTCGATGCTGCCCTTCCAGGCGATCAACGAGGAGCTCGCGGCGCACCTGGCCTATGAGCTCCCCTCGTCGGTGACCGAGATCGGCCCCGACCGGCTCAAGGCCTGGGGCCTCACCTTCGATGAGCTCTACCTGCGCGCGAAGGAGAACCTGCGCGCGGCTTCGCAGGCCCCGTGGGAAGAGGGCGCGCCGGGCGTGTTCGTCTCTCCCTTTCACGACTCTCTGGACGCCACCCGGGTGGTGCTGCCTGAGTTGTTCACCGCCCTGCAGCTCAAGGGCAAGCCCGTCTTCATCGCCCCCACCCACGACATCGTCTTCGTCACCGGCGACGACGATCCCGAGGGGCTGCAGCAGATCGCGGTGTGGACCGAAGAGGCGCTGCTCGAGCCGCGCGCCCACACGGCGATCGCCTTCCGCCTGGTGGACGGCGCCTGGGAGCGCTGGCTGCCCCCCAAGGGTCACCCCGCCTTCCCCAAGCTCAAGCTGCTGGCGCTGCAGACGACCGCGTCCGCGTACTCCCGGCAGAAGGAAGTGCTCGAGGCGCTGCTCGAATCGAACGGCCACGAGATCCTGGTGGCGACCCTGCGGGCGTTCCGCGCTCCGTCGGGCGACGTGTTCACCGCCTGCGCCTGGCAGGACGGGCTCGAGGCGCTCCTCCCTCAGACCGATCGCATCGACTTCGTGCGTCCAGGCCCGGAGAACACGGCGGCGTCGGCGAAGGTGTGGAGCACCACCTTCGAGATCGCCCGGAAGACGCTCGGTGAGCTGATGCAGCCCATCGGCGATCTGCCCGAGCGTTGGCGCGTGAAGGGCTTCCCCACCGAGACCCAGCTGGAACAGATGGCCCTCGAGGGGAAGCTGTAGGCAAGCCCTTCGCTTACTTCTTCTTCGCGGGCGCGGGCGCGGCCTTCTTCGCCGGCTCGGCGGCCTTGGCGGCGGCCGGCTTGAACTTGAGCACGAAGGCAGACACGTCGCGGATCTGCTGATCGTTCAGCGCGCCCGCCCACGCCACCATCAAGGGCGACTTGCCGTTCGCCGCGCCGCCCTCCTTCACCATCTTGTAGACCCACTCGTCGGTGAGGCGAACCGCGTTCACCGCATCGTTGAAGTTGGTGGGCTTGGGGTTGAGCGCGGCGCCCGCGGGGCCATTGCCGTCGCCCTTCTCCCCGTGGCACGCGACA
>VFKJ01000905.1 GCA_009885595.1 Myxococcales bacterium
CCACCGTGGCGCTGGGCTGCGCCCTGATCATCGCGGCCTCGGTCACCAGCGCCCTGCGCGCGCCTCCCTCACCTCGCGCCGAGTTGCTCCGGCTCGCCGGTGCCTCCTGGGCGCAGCAGCTGCGGTGGACCCAACCCTGGGAAGCGCTCCCCACCCTGCTCTCTGGGGTGCGCATCGCCGCGGCGATGGCGGTGGTGGTGGCGACGGTGACCGAGATGGTGGCCGGCGCGTCCTCCGGCATCGGCGCGCGCGTGGTGAGCGCGCAGGTCGCAGGCCAGACCCCCGAGCTCACCGCGGGCCTGGTGGCGATCGGGCTCGCCGGCTGGACGCTCAACGCGCTGCTGCGCTCCCTCGAACGATCCGCGCGGCGAAGGTGGGCCTGATGGAGGACGGCATCGGGCTCGACGTGGGATCGACGACCGTGAAGGCGATCGCCGCCCGTGGCGGAGAGATCGTCTTCCGCGCGTACCGACGCCACCTGGGCCAGCCGCTCGAGCAGGCGCACCTGCTCCTCCTCGAGGCGCGTGAGGCCGTCGGTGAGGCCCGGGTGGTGGTGACCGGGTCCGCTGGCCCCGCGCTGGCAGACCGACTCGCCGCCGACTTCGTCCACGAGGTGCACGCGGTGGCCGCGGAAGCCCGCGCGCTGGTGCCCGGCGTGCGCACCGTCATCGAGCTGGGGGGACAAGACGCCAAGATGATCCACCTGGACCCGCACGGCGGCCTCGTCACCGAGATGAACGAGCGCTGCGCCGCCGGCACCGGGGTGGTGATCGATCGCTGTGCGTATCGGCTCGGCGTGCAGGGGCTCGACACCCTGACGCTGGGCGACGCGCCGCTCCCGGTGGTGTCGGCCCGGTGCGGGGTGTTCGCAGAGACCGACCTGGTCGCGCTGGTGAAGGCCGGCCAGAGCGCGGAGCTCGCCATGCGCGCGCTGCTCGACGCGATCGTCCGCCAGAACCTGGTCTCGCTCGCGCACGGCCGGCCGCTCCCAGGACCGGTGTGTCTGCTCGGCGGTCCCAACGCCTTCATCCCCGCGCTGCCCGAGGCCTGGCGCCGCCACCTCGCGGCGAGGTGGCTCGAGCGCGGACTCGAGCCCGGCCTGGTGGTCGTTCCCCCTGACGCGGCGTTGTTCGCGGCCCGGGGCGCGCTCCGAGCGCTGGGAGACGCCGACCGCGTCAGGGCCGCCCGAGGCCGGCGCGCGCGGCTCTCCCCCCGGCCCGCGGCGGCCCAGGAGACTTCCCCGACACCAGCGGTGGTGCGCGTCGAACAGGTGCCCCGCCCCGCGCCCTCCTCCCGGCCGGGCCTGCTGGGGCTGGGCCTCGACGCCGGCTCCACCACGGTGAAGGTGGTCGCCCTCGACGACGAAGGCGCGGTGGTCGCCAGCGCTTACCGCCGCAGCGCCGGCAACGTCTTCGAAGACACCGCTGCGGTGCTCGCTGAGCTGGCGATGCACCTCGGGCGACGAACGGCTGACATCGGCTCCCTCGGGGTGACGGGGTACGCCGCCGACCTGCTCGGACCGCTGCTGGGCGCCGACTGTTCGCTGGTGGAGACGCTGGCGCACGCCCGCTCAGCCCGGCGCTTCGTGCCCGACGCCGAGGTGGTGTGCGATGTCGGCGGGCAGGACATCAAGGTGCTGATGCTCGATGGCTCGCACGTGCGTGACTTCAAGCTCTCGCACCAGTGCGCCGCGGGGAACGGCGCGCTGCTCGAGGCCACCGCCGCGGCGTTGGGCGTGCCGCTCGCGTCGATCTCGGAGCTCACCTCGCGCGCCCGCCGCGTCCCGCGCTTCAGCGTCGGCTGCGCCGTCTTCCTCGACACCGAGCGGGTCACCGCGCAGCGAGATGGCATGCAGCCGCCCGAGCTCCTCGCGGGACTCACGGCCGCGCTGCCCAGGACGATCTGGGAGAGCGTGGTCGCCGCGCCTTCTCTCTCCGCCCTCGGCGAGGTCTTCGTGCTCTCCGGGGGCGTGCAGCGAAATGCCGCCGCGGTGCGCGCCCAGGCGGAGTACCTGATCTCCCGCCATCCCGACGCCCGCGTGGTGCTGCACCCGTATCCGGGCGAGGCGGGCGCGATCGGCGCAGCGCTCGCGGCACGGGCCAACGTCGGTCGCGCGCGCAGCAGCTTCATTGGGATTGAAGCGGCCACCGCGCTGCGCTGCACCGCCCAGAGTGATGAGAGCACTCGTTGCCGCAGGTGCCCCAGCCAGTGTGCGCGCACCCGGCTCGTGGCTGAGCGGGATGGTGAACGGCGGATGCTGACGAGTGGCCACGGGTGCGAACGCGGCGCTGAAGAGCCGGCAAGCCCTCTCCCCGACCCTCTCCCCCGCAGGGGAGAGGGAGGAAGACGGGCGAAGAACCTCATCCGCCTCGAGGCCACCCGCATCTTCCGCCGCTCGCACGCCGTGAAGGTGGCCTCCACGCTCGGCAAGGACCTGCGCATCGCCATTCCCCGGGTGCTCTCGCTCTACCGCGCCGCCCCGCTCCTCACGCACTACTTCGAGGCGCTCGGGGTGCCGCCCGCCCAGCTGATCACCGGCGAGTTCACCTCGGAGGCGCTCTGGCGCCGGGCCGCCGGCCGCGGCACCACCGACGCCTGCTTCCCCGCGAAGGTGGCGCAGGCGCACGTGGCCCAGCTGCTGGCCCAGCGCGACCAGGCCCCGTTCGACGTGCTGTTCTTTCCCGTGCTGACCCACGCCGTCACCGGCGTGAAGGGCTGCGCCGACACCGCCGCCTGCCCCGTGGTGGCCGGCACTCCGCTGGTGACCCGCGTGGCCTTCGGCGCGTCCGCAGAGGGGCTGCTCCCCGGGGGCGTGCGGCTGCTCACGCCCACCATCGTGCTCTCGAGGCGAAAGGAGCTCAGCGAAGGGCTGTACCAATCGATCCGCGGCGTCCTCCCGACGCTCACCCGGGAAGTGCACGAGGCCGCGCTGGTGGAAGGCGTCGCGGGCCAGCGCCGCTCAGAGCACCTGCTCGAGCAACTCGGCGCCGCCGCGATCCGCGAGGGCTCGAGCGCAGGCCGCTGCGCGGTGGTGCTCCTGGGCCGCCCGTATCACGCCGATCCCGGCCTTCATCACGAGCTGGGCAGCGAGCTGGTGTCGCTGGGCCGCACCGCGATGTCGCTGCGCGCGCTGCCGCACTCACAGGAGATGCTGGCTTCGATCGACTGCACCTCGACGTACGATCTCTCCGATCTCGCCTTCCTCACCAACTCGGGTGACGGGGAGCGCCTGGCCGGCGCGCGCCTGGTGGGGCGCCACCCGTTCCTGGTGGCGATCGATCTCTCGAGCTTCAAGTGCGGCCAGGACGCGGCGCTCTACGGCCGGGTGGCGGAGGCTGCGCGAGGGCCTGAGGGCAAGCCCTTCCTCGCGCTGCACGATCTCGACGAGACGCGCCCGATCGCGTCGCTGCGCCTGCGGGTGCGGACGTTCCTCGAGGGCGTGGAGCGATGGGAAGCCCAGGCTGTCCGAAAGCGGCGAGTCGCATGAGCGAGGGACGAAAGGTGTTCCCTCTCCCTGCGCAGCGGGGAGAGGGCCAGGGTGAGGGGCCGATCCGAGCACC
>VFKJ01000594.1 GCA_009885595.1 Myxococcales bacterium
GTTGGGTGAGGAGTGCTACGCCGAACGCATCCCCCACCCGCAGCTCAACCCGCTCTACCTGCGCCTGGACAAAGCCAAATGACTCCCTCTCCCCCGCGGGGGAGAGGGTCGGGGTGAGGGGCGAGTCGCGGGGCTACTTCTTCTCGGCGGCCGCGCTGGTCTCGGCGTTCTGCTTCTCCAGCGACTCCTTCTTGTCCTTGAGCGTCTGGAGCAGACCCTCGAACCCCTTTTGGCCGATCACCTTGCGGAACGAATCGCTGTAGGTCGACACCAGCGAGACCTCGTCGGTCACCACGTCGTAGATGCGCCAGGTGCTCTTCGCCTCGGGGCGGTACAGCTTGTACACCACGGGGTAGACGTCCTGCTTCACCAGCAGCCTGGTGTTCACCACCGCCTCGTTGCCCTCGATCTTCTCTTCGCCGTACTCGACCTTCGCCCCGTTGGCGCCGCGACCATCGTTGACGGCCTTCTGCGCGTAGCTGGCGCGCAAGAGCCCCTTCATCGTCTGGCTGAAGTCGTCCTGCTGCTTCTTGTTGAGCTTGGCCCACTCGGTCCCCATGGCGCGCTTGGCGAGCTCCACGAAGTCGACGAACTCGTCGGCGCGCGCGGCGAGCTTGGCGGTGGACGCATCGGGCGCCTGCAGCACCTTCTGCACTTCGGTGTCGGCGGTCTTCACGACGGACAGCGGACCGGGAGATGCAGCGAGCGCGAGAGCGAGAATGGGGGCGAGCACGAAAGTGACTCCTGACGGACTGGAAGGGACGCCAACCTATACTCGCGCCTTGACGCGGTGCGCGAGCGCTCAATTCATTCAGGCCGTCGGCTGAATCACCGGGGCTTCAGGGGGCTCGGCATACCCGGCGTGGTGGGCAGCTTGCTGAACGTCTCCGACGAGTTCATCACCTGGCTGAGCTGCAGGGGCGTGGTGAGCGCCTTGATCGTGTAGGGCACGATCGGCACGTCGATGCCCTTGAGGATCACCGCCTCGTTCGGCTCGTGGATCACGCCGGGGCCCGCCCGCAGGAGGGTGTCGCTGGTGACCAGCACCTGCCCGGTCTGCGCGATGCCGCAAAGCCGAGCGGCGAGGTTCACGGTGGCGCCGATGGCGGTGTAGTCGAGCCGCCGCGCCGCCCCGATGGCGCCCACGACTGCCGGGCCGGTGTTGATGCCCACCCCCACCTCGAGCGGCACGCCCTTGACGGTGATCTTCCCCGCGCGCTGCACCATCTCCAGCGCCGCGGCGATGGCCTTGCGGGCGCCGTCTTCGCGCTGATCGACCGCGCCCCACAGCGCCATCACGCAGTCGCCGATGAACTTGTCGACCACCCCGCCGTTCTTCTCCACCGCGTCGACGGCCTCGCTGAAGAAGGCGTTGAGGAAGCGGACGATCTCCTCGGGGGGCATCTGGCCGGACATGGTGGTGAACCCGCGGATGTCGGCGAAGAGCACCGTCACCTCGGCGTTCTGGCCGGCCATGTTCACCTTCATGCGGCCCGACAACACCTCTTCGACGGCGGCGGCCGAGAGGAAGCGCGAGAGGCTCGCGCGCGTCTCGACCTCTTTCTGCACCTGGGCGACCAGCGCCGCGTTGTCCAGCAGGATGGACGCCTGTGACGCCACCGCGTCGAGCAGCGGCAGATCGTCTTCGGTGAAGGCGGCGGTCATCGACACCGACTCGACGTAGAGAATGCCAATGGTGCCGTTGCGGGTGCGCAGGGGCACCGCCATCACGCTCTTGATGCCGCGGATCATCACGCTCTTGCTGCGATCGAAGCGCTCGTCGAGCAGGGCGTTGTTGGTGAGCAGCCCGTTGGTCGAGATGAGCGCCTGGTCGATGATCGTGCGCGGCACCTCGACCACGTGATCGCCGTTGCGCGACTTCGAGGCGTAGCGGCCCGAGGTCAGCCACACCGCGGCGCCATCGGCGTTGAGCAGCTCGAACACCACCGAGAGAATGCGATCGACCATCGCCTCGACGCTGCGCTCGAGCGAGACGCGGCGATGGAATTCCTGGGCGATGCGGTAGCGGGCGTTCTCGCGGCGCAGGGTGGCGATGGTGAGCGCCTCGAGGTTCACCATCACCGTCTTGCCTTCGGCGGACTCGGGAGGCGGTGCCTCCACCGAGGCGCCCAGCTCGGCGGCGACCTGCACGTTGGGCCGCTCGACGTTGATGCCGGTCGGCTCGCGCCCCTCGTCATCGAACGTCTCCGAGGCCTTCTGGGCCGCCGGCAGCGCCGGGCCCGCGCCGTTGGCGGTGACGTCCTTGAAGGCGTCTTCCTGCCGGTAGTA
>VFKJ01000707.1 GCA_009885595.1 Myxococcales bacterium
GCGGCTCGGGCGGGGGGCGGCGGCGTGGGTGTCGTCGGTGTCGGAGACCTGCGCCGACATGCCGGCGCGGCTGGGCCGCGGCGCGCTCACCTTCGGGGGCGGCGGCGGCGAATCATCGCGGGTGGCGCGCACGGGCACGGGCGCGCGCGGGTTGGTCTCGGGTTCGTCGGAGCGCAGGGGCACTTCGGCCCGGGGGTTGGTCTCCGCCTCGGCGACGCGCGGCGAAGGGGAAGACGGGCGCGGCCCCGCGGGGACGTTCGCGGGAGGCGCGGGCGGCAGCCCCTCGGACGATTCCCACGGCACCAGCGAACGGGAAGGCCCGCCCGGGGGCGGAATGGGAATGCGAACGTCGGTGCGCTCGACCGAACTCTCGCCCAGCGGGCGGTCTGCCAGCGGCGCCATGCGCGGGAGCGTGGCCTCAGCGGGGGGTGAGCCGGGCTGGGTGCCGGGCGGCAGCGGCAGCACGGCCTCGAGGTTGGGCGCGTCCTCGATGAGCCCGCCCAGGGACTGCAGCAGCTTGATTCGATCCCTGAAGAGCGCGCTGACGACCTCGGAGAGACGCTCGAGGGTGAAGAGCTGATCGCCGAGCACAGCCTCTACCTCGTCGGCGAAGGTCGCCGCGTCGGACTGGCGCGAGTCGGGCTGCGCGGAGAGAGCGCGCGCCACCACGTCGTCGATCGCCGGGGTCGCCTCGGGGTGCGAGGTCGAAGGAGAGGCGAGGGAGCCGGGACGGCTCGCGTACCCGCCCTCGAAGCCGGTGAGCACCGTGTGCAGCACGCCCCCCAGCGCGAAGACGTCGGCCGCGAAGTTCACCCGCCCGATCGGCCGGAAACGGGAGACCCGGGGCGCGCCCCAATCGAGCACCGACACCCGCCCGTCGAAGCCGATCTGCAGCGCTGCGTCCTGCAAGCCACCGTGAGCGCGCGGGGGCGTGACGGCCGCGAGCGCGCGCGCGGCGTCGACCAGCACCCGCCCCACCAGGCCGAGGGGCACGGGCTTGCCCACCAGCTCGAGCGCCTTGACCAGCTCTCGCAGGGTGACCCCGGGGACCCAGGGGAAGAGCGCGTGGCGCTTGCCCTGCAACTCACCGACTTCCTGCAGGGTCACCAGGTTCGGCGAGGGCGGGGGCCAGGAGCAGTCGGTGCCGTCCTTGATTTCGCGCAGCACGACCAGGCGCGCGCCATGCTTCGCGAGGCGGGTATGCGAGGGCGCCCCGGGGGGGAGCGGCGTGACGAGCTCGAGAGCCACGGGGCGGCTGGAGTGTATGCCTGAGCAGTCAGGAAGGGAGTTTCGAGTTCTGGGACCGACTGCGCTAGAGGAGCCCTTCATGAACCCTCAGATTTTTCGCGAGTACGACGTGCGGGGCCTCGTCGACAAGGACCTGACCGATGCCGTGGTGGAGAACCTCGGCAAGGGGCTCGGCACCATGGTCAAGCGGGCGGGCGGCACCACGGTGGTGGTGGGCCGGGACGCGCGCCTGTCTGGCCAGCGGTTCCGCGACGCCTTCATCAAGGGCGCGACCTCGACGGGCATGCACGTGATCGACGTGGGCATCGTGCCGACGCCGATCGTCTACTTCGCGGCGAACACCCTGCCCGTCGACGGCCTGGCGATGATCACCGGCAGCCACAACCCGCCCGAGTACAACGGCTTCAAGATGGGCGTCGGCAAGACGACCTTCTACGGCGAGACGATCCAGGAACTGCGCAAGCTGATCGAGAAGGGTGACTTCGCCACCGGGCTGCCCGGCACGGTCTCGCACTTCGACGCGGTGACGCCCTACCTCCACTTCGTGCTGTCCACCGTGAAGCGCGGCCCCAAGAAGATGAAGGTGGTGATCGACGCGGGCAACGGCGTGGGGGGCATCGTGGCGGTGCCGCTGCTGGAGAGGCTCGGGTACGAGGTGGTGCCGCTCTACTGCGAGCCCGACGGGCTGTTCCCCAACCACCACGCTGACCCCACGGTCGCGAAGAACCTCGAGCTGTGCATCGCGAAGGTGAAGGAGACGAAGGCCGACCTGGGCATCGCCTTCGACGGCGACGCAGATCGCATCGGCGTGGTCACGGGGGAAGGCGAGATCCTCTGGGGTGACAAGCTGATGATCCTGCTCTCGCGCGCGGTGCTCGAGGCGGTGCCGGGCGCGGCGATCGTGGGCGAGGTGAAGTGCAGCTTCACCATGTACGACGACATCAAGCAGCACGGCGGCACGGCCATCATGTGGAAGGCGGGCCACTCGCTCATCAAGGCCAAGATGAAGGAGACGCACGCCGCGCTCGCCGGCGAGATGAGCGGCCACATCTTCTACAAGGAGCGCTTCTTCGGCTTCGACGACGCGCCCTACACCGCCGCGCGGCTGCTGGAGATCCTCTCGCACGAGACGAAGTCGATCACCGAGCTGCTGGCCGACGTGCCGGTGACGTACTCGAGCCCTGAGCTGCGCTTCGACACCATCGAAGAGAAGAAGTTCGCGCTGGTGCAGCGCTGCACCGAGATGCTGGCGGCCAAGGGCCTCGAGCTCGTCACCGTCGACGGCGTGCGCGCCACGTGGCCCGACGGCTGGGGCCTCATTCGCGCCTCGAACACCACCCCCATCCTGGTGGTGCGGTACGAGGCGAAGACCAGGGCGCGGCTGGCGGAGATCCAGGCGCTCATCGACGGCACCATCTACGAGGCGAAGCGGCAGCTCGGCGGGTAAAGGTCAGCCATGAGCCTTGCACTGGGCATCGACCTGGGTGGCACCACGGCGCGCGCCGCGGTGGTGGAGCGTGGGAGCGGACGCATCGTCGAATCGCTGAAGGCGACCTGGGTCGATCGCTCGGTGGCGGCGGTGGTGCGGGAGACGGCCGGGTTGGTGAACACGCTGCTCTCGGCGCACTCCGGGGTGCGCGGCTCCATCGGGGTGGGGTTCGCGGGCATGCTCAATGGCCCGGTGGTGGTGAACGCGCCGAACCTCGGCTGGCGCAACGAAGACTTCGGCACGCCGCTCTGCGCCGCGGTGGGCAGGCCGGTGCAGCTGGTGAACGATCTGTCCGCGGCGGCGTGGGGCGAGTACTCGGCGGGCGCGGCGAAGGGCGCCACCGATTCCTTCACGGTGTTCGTCGGCACGGGCGTGGGCAGCGCGATCATCGCCAACGGCGCGCTGGTGACGGGCGCGAACTTCGTGGCCGGAGAGTTCGGCCACGTGAAGCTGATGGCCGAGGGTGGACGCCGGTGTGGTTGCGGCCAGGACGGCTGCCTCGAGGCCTACGTCGGCGGCGCCCGGCTCGAGCTGTGGATGAAAGAGGAAGGCCTCGCTGGAACCGCCTCGCAGCTGGAGGCGCTGGCGGAGGCAGGCGACGCGACGGCCAGGCGCCTGTACGACTTCGCGGTCGGCCACCTCGCGCTCGCGATCGCCAACCAGGTGACGGTGCTCAACCCCGGAGTGCTGGTGCTCGGCGGCGGCGTGCTGAGCCGCTGCCCGGGCATGGTCGCGCGCATTCGCGACGTGGTGGCGCAGCGTTCGACGGTGGCCAGCTCGGTGCTGAAGATCGCGATGGCTTCACTGGGCGACGACTCGGGGCTGGTAGGCGCAGCGCTCCTCTCATGACGAGGGAGGAGCTCGCGCGTCGAAAGCCGGTCTGGGAGGCGATGAGCGATCTCTTCCTCGACACCGAGACGCGCTGGGCCGTGCCGTACATCGCGCGGCGCTGCGCGGAATCGGGCTACGACGACGAGGCGCTCGAGCGCATCTTCTGGGGCGAGGTCTTCCCCGAGGCGATCCCCAACCTGCTGCAGGTCGCCGGTGAATGGGGCCTGCTCGCGCTCGACGAGGCCGCGCTGATCAAGCGCGCGAACCACCACAGCATCCCCTGGCTGGCTCGGCGCGCGCACGGGCGGATGGTGCAGGACAGCTGGCTGGGGGTGCGGCAGGTGACCGACTGGCTGCGCGGCCTGAGCGACGACGAGCTCTCCTCGAGGGTGAGCGCGCTCACCCTGCTCGGGCACCGGTTCTTCGAGCCGCCGCAGCAGAGCTGCCTGATGGCCACGCCCGAGCGGGTCCGGTTGGTGCGTGAGCTCGCGAAGGCCCAGTGGGTTCGCTACGAGCCCGTCTGCCGGGCCATGCTGGGGTCAGAGGAGAAGTCGATGCCTGCCGACGAGTGCGCCGCGGCGGTGAGGAAGATGCTGGAGTGACCGCGGTGACGACGGGCCAACTCATCGGACGGGGCGCGGAGGTCGCGGGCTGGTTCAACACCCACGCCAAGCGCGTCACCTCGTCGCGCGTCGAGGCGTTCCGCGCACAGCTGCCCGACGCCCGGGTGTACGCCTGTTCCAGCTTCGAAGAGGCACAGCGGCACGCGGACGAGCTGGTGAAGTCGCCGCCGAAGATCCTCTTCTGCGGTGGTGGTGACGGCACGGTGGTGGCGCTGCTCAACGCCCTGCGCGAGCGCGGCGCGCACCGCTTTCCGTTGTTAGGCTTGTTCAAGCTCGGCACGGGCAACGGCTGGCCCTCGGCGGTGGGGGCGCGCCGCTACGAGAAGGAGCTGAGCGGCCTGCACCGGCTCGCGCTCGACGCGCCGCGCCGGCACTTCCAGCTGTGCGAGGTGGAAGGGAAGCTCTGCCAGTTCACCGGCGTGGGCTGGGACGCGACGCTGCTCAACGACTACCGGCGAAACCTGGAATCGCGGCAGCGGCAAGTGCTGGCGGGCGGCATGGCCTCGCGGCTCTCGAAGGGGCTGGGCGGGTATCTCTACTCGCTGTTCCGCCTCACCGTGCCCGAGGAACTCCAGCGCGCTCGCGAGGGCCGCACCACCCTCAAGGTGGAGAACATCGGA
>VFKJ01000829.1 GCA_009885595.1 Myxococcales bacterium
CTCAACAGCGGCGGCAGCTGCTTCCCCTTTAGCTGCAGTCAGATCTGCCGGGTGGCGGGTGGCGACCTCACTGGCTCCATCGTCACCTCCACCAAGCCCATCGCGGTCTTCGGAGGCGCCGCCTGCACCTTGCGTGGCTTCACCGACACCGCCTGCGATCACGTGGAGGAGCAGCTCTTTCCCTTCGTCACCTGGGGCAAGAACTTCGTAGGCGCCCGCACCGCGCCGCTGCGGTTGAGCAACAACCAGTTCGCCACCGCCGCCAATGCCGGCCCCGACTATTACAAGATCGTCGCCGGCTGCCCGGAGACCGCGGTGGGCACGCCCTGCCCCAACGGCACCCTGATCACCCTCTCCGCGCCCCCCGCGGCCGGTGACGTGCTCTCGAATGCGGGCGGCTGCACCGCGGGCACCAGCCTGACGGCCAACAACTGCCGGCTCGCCGGCGGGCGCTTCGTCGAGTTCCGCAGCAAGACGTCCTTCACCATCGCGTCCGATCAGCCCATCCAGGTCGCGCAGATCTTCGCCGGGCAGGACGCCACCATCGGCACCACCCGTCCTTCCCAGGGCGACCCGTCGCTGGTGCTCCTGCCGCCGGTCGAGCAGTGGCGCGCGAGCTACACCGTGCTGACCGCGCCTGGCACCCGCGACAACTACCTGGGCATCGTGATCGACGGCGCGCGGGTGTCGGCGGTGAGGGTCGACGGCGTCACCGTGACCAACTGGACCAACCTCGCCAGCAGCACCTTCCGCATCGCCAACGTGCCGGTGGTGGTGGGCAGCCACGCCATCGACGTGCAGCCGATGGCGAACCAGACCTCGGTGCCCGGCGCGGGCGTGACCGTCTACGGCTTCGATCAGTACGTGAGCTACGGCTACACCGGCGGCCTCGATCTGACGACCATCGTCACCGGCATCAACCCCGGAGGGTGAGTGGTAGCGCCCCCCGCCGCCAGCGGGTAGAGACGGGCGCATGCGATCATTTCAACTCGTCGCCGTCAGCTGCAGCCTCGCCCTCGGGCTGGTGGGCTGTGCGCCCAACCCCTGCGAGCGCTCGAGCAAGGCGGCCAAGGCCAACCAGGGCGACTGCGACGACGCGGTCGCCGGCTCGCTGCTGGGCAGCTCGTGCTCGTCGAACCTGAGCTCCTGCAACGACGCCGACCAGAAGATCCTCGGCACCGTGCTGACCTGCGTGGAGAAGATGTCCGCGTGCATCTCCTTCCAGAAGGACGCCTGGCGGCTGCAGCGCGATCTCTGCGCTGCAGAGATGACGAACCTGTCGCCTGCTTGTCGCGACGCCTTCGTCGCCAGCGTGCCGATCATCGACGCCGGCGTGCCTGACGCGGGCCCCCAGCCGATCGACGACGGTGGCAACGGCCTCTCGTTGGTGGGGGTGGCCAACGCAGACACCGTCGCGCTCGCGTGGGAGGAGCGCCGCACCGCGACGGTGGCCCGCTGGATGCTGGTCGAGAGCGACGCCCTGGGCGACAACCGCACCGAGACCGAGTTCACCCCCGGCACCGCCATCAACCTGATCATCGGCGACGCCGGCACCACCGGCCGCCGCTACTACGTGGTGGGCCTCGACGAGACCGGCGCGGTGCTCACGGGCATGCCCATCGAGCCCCCTGCGGTGGACGCCGGCCTCACCTGCACCGGCCCCGACGGCTGCCCGTCGGACCGGGTGTGCGATCTGCGCCAGTGCAAGCTGCAGACGTGCCCCTTCAACATGGCGAACACCTGCCCCGGCGGGTACCAGTGCTTCGCTCCCGGCGAGTGCCGCCGCACCAGCGCGGATGGCGGCATCTTCACCGGCGGCGGCATGCGGGCGGACGCCGGCACCCAGCCGCTGCCGTTCATCTCGAACGAGATCGTGGTCACCCCGCGCCCGCCCAGCCCCCAGCCCACGGTGACGGTCGGCTCGGTCGCCGCGCGGCGCCCCGAGGTGGCGGCCTTCGACACCGCCCGGGTCGCGCTCGCCCTCGAGCAGGAAGGCCAGCTGATCGCCCACCCCAGCGCCGCCCGCGGCAAGGACCTCACCGACGAGGCGCACACCAGCTTCAACCTCGACACCACCGGCACCCGGGTGCACCTGGCGTGGAACCCGGAGAGCAAGGCGCTCTACGCCTGCTACGTGGTGGGCCGCGGCATCCGCGTGCAGAAGAGCGTCGACCGCGGGCAGACCTGGGGGGTGACGGCGGTCACCTTCGAGCCGCCGCTCCCAGACGACGGCGGCATCGGAGAGATCATTCGCGACTGCGACCTCGCCCCCTGGACCGGTGGCGGCGTGGTGATGGTCACCGCCGAGACCGAGGCCCTGGTGATTCGCGAGCTGAGCGACGCGCTCGCGGTCAGCCGAATGGGCCCCGCGTTCACCTCGATCATGCCCAGCGCAACCGATGCGGGCGTGTTTGCGCCCTCGCACCCGGCGATCGCCGCCCTGCCCTCCACGGGCCTGGTGCACGTCACCTTCACCGCCAACCGGTTGCTCACCGGCGGCGCCGCGGACAGCGAGCCCTACGCGGTCTTCCGCGAGGGCGCGGGCTCCTTCTCGGCCGTCAGCCGGATGACGCCTTCGGTCTCGGCGAGCCTGGTGCCGGAAGACTGGACCACGGTGGCCATCAACCCGGCCAACGGGCGCGCCGTGGGCGCCTTCACCAGCATGCAGCAGGTGGGCAGCACGCCGGTGAGCACCGTCTACATCGCGCTCTTCAGCAGCGTGACCCGGGGTTGGAGCACGGGCGGTCACCTCAACGTGTTCGTCACCGATCAGAACACCTCGGTGTGGTTGCCGCAGAAGGCGCCCACTGACGTCTGGTTCGCCTTCTCTCCCCAGCTGGCGCCGCTGCCCAGCAGCGATCCCACCGGCGGCTTGTTCGCCTTCAGCTTCGTGGCCGGGCCTCACAACGGCACCGCGGGTGACTACCGCCAGTACATGGTGCCCTTCGATCTCGCGCGCACCCCGTCGATCACCAGCGGCAAGGGGTGGTTCGTTCCTCCGGTGGTGAAGATGTCCGACGAGCGGGTGCTGGATCCCCACGGCTCGTTCGGGGCGCCGCAGCCTCCGGTGACGGCCCTGGCGGCGGACCAGCAGATCTCGGTCTACGGCGTTTACATTCCCGGCGGCGGCCTGAACGGCGACTCGGAAGGCCCGGCGAGCTTCTTCAGCTGGCCCTAAAGCGCCTGGGGAGAGCCCAGCCGAAGGGCGTGACTCCAGACGTCGCGCAGGCGGACGACGCTCACCGCGCGGACCAGGCGGCGCCCGTTGCTGCCCTGCTCGAGCTGCATCTGCCGGGCGATCGTACGCGCCAGCAGCCAGGCCGCGAGGGCCACCAGCCCTCCGGGAATCAGCACCACCATCGTCAGGATCATCAGTCTCGTCATGGTCGTCGTCACGTGACCCCCCCCACCACCCGGCGGTGTGAAAATGCAGGCTGCGTGCCCACCCTTTTCGTCAGGCCGCCGTTCTGCTTTCAGCCGCTTGCGCGAAGTGGCCGTGGTTTCCGCGCACCCACTGCGGCGCCGCCGCCACGGTCCTTCGAGTGCGACGGAGATGTCATGCCCTCTGTGTCCTGGGTCGTTCCACCTCGGCCAGACGTCCGCTTCGCTTCCGTCTGTCTCGCGCAGCCTTCGGCTGCTAACGGTTCCACTCCATGAGCCAGTTCGTCGACATCGAAGACGCCTCCGTTCGGCTGGCGTCGGCCGGCTACCTGCCCTCGCGCGACATCTCGACCTCGGCCTTCCTGATGGACCGGCTGGAGAAGCCGGTGCTGATCGAAGGCCCGGCCGGGGTGGGCAAGACGGAGTTTGCGCGCGCGCTGTCGACCGCGCTGGGCCGCGAGCTCATCCGCCTGCAGTGTTACGAGGGGCTGGACGAGTCGAAGGCGCTCTACGAGTGGGAGTACGCCAAGCAGCTGCTCTACACCCAGCTGCTCAAGGACAAGATCGGCGAGCTGATGGTGGGCGCGGGCTCGATCGAGGAAGCCGCCGATCGGGTCGCCGCTTCCGACGCGGTGTTCTTCTCGGAGCGCTTCCTCTTGCCCCGGCCCATCCTGCAGGCGCTGGTCAACCCGAAGCCCGCGGTGCTGCTGATCGACGAGATCGACAAGGCCGACCCCGAGTTCGAGGCCTTCCTGCTCGAGGTGCTGGCGGAGAACGCGGTGACCTTGCCCGAGCTGGGCACCATCAAGGCCAAACACATTCCCCGGGTGGTGCTCACCTCGAACAACGCCCGCGAGCTGTCGGACGCGCTCAAGCGGCGGTGCCTGCACCTGTACATCGACTACCCCACCCGGGAACGCGAGCTCTCGATCGTCCGCGCGCGGCTGCCGGGGGTGCCGGAGAAGCTCGCAGGCCAGGTGGTCACCGCGGTGAGCAAGCTGCGCAAGCTCGAGCTCAAGAAGTCGCCGTCGATCTCCGAGACGCTCGACTGGGCGCAGGCCCTGGCGCTGCTCAACGCCGACACCCTGTCAGCAGAGCTGGTCGCCCAGACGCTCAACCTGGTGCTCAAGCACGAGGGCGACGTGGAAAAAGCGAAGGGGCAGATCCACTCGCTGGTCAGCCCGTAAAGACAGGTTCGACCCCTCTCCCCGACCCTCTCCCCCGCAGGGGAGAGGGAGAGAGGGCTCAGGGTGCGGCTTCTTCACCCTCGCTCGGGGCAGGCTTCTCGATCTTGTCGAACCAGCCCTTGTAGCCGAGCTTCACCGACTCCTTGGTGAACACCTCGCCCTGCTTCTTGTCGACGACGAGCCACTTGCCGTCCTTCTTGCCCACCAGGTACGCGGAGGCCTCGCCTTCGGCGACGCCCTTGTCCTCCACCTGGAAGTTGTCCTCGGTGACCTCGACCATCACGGTGCCCAGGGCCCCCAGCGAGGCCGACCCGACTTTGAAGTCTTTGAGCCAGTAGTCGACCTTCTCGTGGAACCAGGGGGCCATCGGGTGATCTTCCTTGCCCATGCGCTTCTTCCGCTCGGCGATCGAGTCGAGGGTCTTCGGGTGCAGCAGCTTCTTGGCGTCGGCCCACTTCTTCGCCTTGACCGCCACCAGGTACTTCTGGACGAGGGCCTTGGCCTCTTTCGCCTCGGGGGCGTCGCTGTCGGGAGTGACCGAGGCCGCCGGGCCGGCGGAGGGGCCTTCGGTGCCCTGCGCGAAGGCGAGGGAGGACAGCAGGGCGGAGGCGATCAGCAGTCGACGAGTCATGGGAGCTCCGGGCGGGGGTGAGACCCCTCGAGACTTACCACTTACCCGCACATTCAGAGGTCGCCTAGGCTCCCCGCACTTTGTCCAGCGCCACCGTGAACATCCTCATCGTCGATGACGACCGCAGCGTGCAACGGGTCCTGGCCGACGCGCTCACCAAGCAGGGCTTCGTGGTCACCGTGGAACGCGACGGCGAGTGGGCGATCAAGAGCTTCGAGAAGAAGAACTTCGACGCGGTGATCCTCGATCTCCTGCTCCCCGCCCTCAGCGGCTACGAGGTGGCCAAGCAGATCCGCGCGCTGCCTCGCGGGCGCCGGGTGCCCATCATCATGATCTCGGGCATCTACAAGAACCCGGTGCACCAGCGGGAAGCGGTCGACAAACACGGCGCCTTCGCGCTGCTGGAGAAGCCGCTCGATCTCAAGCTGCTGGCCGGCACCCTCAAGGACGCCCTGGGCGATCGCTACCCCGCCCCCGCGGCGCCCAAGCCTCCGCCCCCGCCGATGGAAGAGGACGACGTCACCGGCGAGTTCATGGCCGACGACGCCGCGCGCGAAGAGGCCGCCGACGTCGAGCGCCACGTGCCGGCCGCCCGCCCGCCCCCGCCTCCCCCGCCGTCTCCGCTGCCCCCTTCTCCGCC